>JAOASB010000005.1 GCA_025210375.1 Maledivibacter sp.
CAAATTGCATAATTACCTTCTGCAAAAACTATCTGCCATATGTAGTCTAAAATTCTTCAAAGCCATACCATCAAATATGCTTATATCTTAAGCAATTAAATCAAGGATGATATTCGCATATTAGGTTTAGCCAAGTAAGAGTTATGCAATTTCCTCTATCAACACAATTATCGGACAAAAGGATAAAAATGTTTAATAATATAAAAATTTCAATATGTTGAAGTATAAATAAATTATGCTTATATTTAACTTTTTGAATTAGGAATAATTGTTTTTATCCATTAAAATAAATTGTATGAATTTTTAAAGAGGTTTTAGTAAAATACAAAAAAATACTGAAAACTTTGTAGTTTATCATAAAGGAAATAGATTGGTAAAAATTGAATATTTAAGATATAGCATATTTGGTGGTATGTCTCGCTATTTGTTACAAGAATATAAAATTTTTTAAGATTTTGGCTTGAAGAAATTTACGATGAAAGGAAGTTTTCTATGTTTAGTCATATTGATGTGGTAAATGCATATGAAAGAATAAAGGATAGAATTTATAAGACCCCCTTAGATAAATCAATTTATTTAAGTAATGAAAATATAAATTATTATTTAAAGCTAGAGTGTCTTCAACCTGTTAAAAGCTTTAAAATTAGAGGTGCTTTAAGTAAATTGACTACACTTACAGAGGAAGAAAAGAAAAGAGGGGTTGTGGCAATATCCTCCGGTAACCATGGAGCCGCAGTTAGTTATGCCTCTAGGTTAATGGGAATAGATAATGTAATGATATTTGTATCTAAGGCTACTCCACAGAGTAAAATAGAAAAAATAAGATACTATGGGGGAAATGTTAAGATTGTCGGTGAAAATTATGATGAAGTACATGAATATGGAATGGAACATATAAAGAATTATAATATGACTTATATAGATGCATATTACAATGATCCTATTGTATATGCAGGTCAGGGAACGGTAGCTATCGAAATATTTGACCAAAATCCAGACATTGATACCATACTGGTACCTATAGGTGGTGGAGGATTGATAACAGGAATAAGTGTTGCTGCAAAGAAAATTAATCCTTTAGTTAAAATTGTTGGAGTACAAACAGAAGCTTGTCCAGCTATGATTAAAGCTATAAAAGATAATATTTTTTATGATGCTTATCCAACAAAACCATCTATTTGTGAGGCATTGGTCGGTGGTATTGGAGAATTAGCATATCAAATGTCAAAGGATTGTATAGATGAAATTATTGAGGTTAAGGAATCATCTATTGAAAAGGCCGTTGCACATACAATTAAAAAAGAAAAGATTATAGCTGAGCCCTCTAGTGCCATTTGTATTGCTGCTATTATGCAGGAAAAACACAGAATTAAAGGTAAAAATGTGGCATTAGTCATTTCAGGTGGGAATATAGATGAAGATTTAATGGTTGAACTATTAAATAAATATTAATCAATTCATTTATACCTTTGATTTTTTCTGTGAAGTATCATTTTATAAATATTTACCATATTTATAAAAAAATATATAAATTAGAATATAAAATAAATTTTTAGTTGAAATAATACGGATTTAGGGTTATAATAGATGTTGATTAACTTATTTATTACAAAAAATATGGCTAGAAATACTTGAAGTTATATTTTTTTTGCATAAAAGTTAGATTAATCTAACTTTTAAGTGGATGTATTTCTATTGTAGATGTAGTTTTGAAGAACTAATCACAGAGAATTTAAATTTCTTATTAAAATATAAAATTAAGATATTTAAAATATTTTAGATTTAGGAGGATGAAGATTATGACCGAAAATAAAAAAACGTCTATTTTAAAAAGATTTACCCCCTATATGGGCAAGAAAAAAGCACTTTTGCCCTTAGCACTAGTATTGACAGGAATTTCAGCGGTTTTAAATATTTTGCCCTTTGTTCTTGTGTGGTATATAGTACGGGATATATTATTGTCTCCCCAATCAATCGATGTGTCGAATGTCAGTTTTTATGCGTGGCTTGCCTTTGCAAGTGCAGTAGGAGGAATAGTAGTGTATTTCTGTGGGCTTTTGAGTTCACATCTTGCGGCATTTCGAGTAGAGGTAGGAATGCAAAAAGTTGGTATGGAAAAAATTATATCTATGCCACTTGGTTTTTTTGATAATTATTCAAGTGGGAAAATAAGAAAAATAGTAAACGATGGTGCAGGAACGACCCACGGATTTTTAGCCCATCAGCTCCCGGATATGGCGGGGAGCATTGTTTCACCTATTATTCTTATAATTTTGATCTTCACTGTAGACTGGAGAATGGGTACTGCTTCCCTTGTTCCAATTCTCTTGGGTTTTATAACAATGAAGTTTATGTCAACCACTTTAGGTAAAGAATTTCAAAGAAAATATTATGATTCTTTAGAAGAGATGAGTTCTGAATCCGTGGAATATATCAGGGGAATCCCGGTTGTAAAGACCTTTGGACAAAGTATATTTTCCTTTAAACGATTTTATGACAGTATAATTAGATATAAAGAGATGGTTCATGCATATACTCTTCTTTGGAGAAGACCCATGTCTTTTTTCACTACGATTATGCAATCGGCGGCATTCTTTCTAATTCCCATGGCTATCTTTTTAATAGGAAGAGGAGAAAATCTTCCCCTTGTGTTGGCAGATTTCATTTTTTACATTCTTATATCTCCTATATTTACTACGCTTTTGATGAAATCCATGCATTTTCAGCAAAATATTTTGATTGCAGGGCAAGCTATTGACAGATTAGATAATCTTTTAGCTTATCCAAAGATGAGTCATATAGAAGAAGCTAAGAATATTAAAGATCACAGCCTAGAATTCAAGGATGTAGTTTTTTCCTATGAAGGAAGTGATAAACGTGCTATAGATAAAATCAGCTTCAAATTAAACGAGGGTGAAACTATTGCACTTGTTGGAGCTTCTGGGGGAGGAAAAACTACTATTGCTAGGTTGGCGGCCCGTTTTTGGGATGTAGATGAAGGAGAAGTATTAGTGGGAGGAATAAATGTCAAAGATATTCCAAAGAAGGAACTGATGGACAATATCTCTTTTGTCTTTCAAAGTACAAAGCTATTTAAGGGCTCATTAAGGGAAAATATAGTTTTTGGTAAAGAAAATGTGGTAGAAGAAGGAGTAGATAAGGCAATTGATTTATCTCAGTCAAGGGATATAATAGAAAATCTACAGGATGGCATTGATACCATAATAGGTTCTAAAGGAACATATCTTTCAGGGGGAGAACAGCAAAGGATTGCACTTGCCAGGGCAATTGTAAAGGATGCCCCCATAGTACTTTTAGACGAAGCCACTGCCTTTGCAGATCCGGAAAACGAGCATTTAATCCAAAGTGCCCTTAAAGAGCTTAGTCGTGATAAAACTACTTTAATGATTGCCCATCGTCTCACGAGTATAAAAAATGTGGATAAAATCTTGGTTATACAAGAAGGAAAAATTGCGGAAACAGGAACCCATGATGAACTAATCAATAAAGGTGGTATATATAAAAAAATGTGGGATGAATACCAAAAATCCGTAGCATGGAAAATAATCTCTAAGGATAATGGAGAAAAAGGAGGAGGACAAAATGATTAGATATTTTCAAAATAAATATGCTATGTCCGAAAAAGGTGTAAAAGACTTTTTGAAATCCATTGTTTGGACTGTAATAATGGAAATAAGCTTTATGGTTCCTGTAGTCCTCAGCTTTAAATTTCTAGATGAATATATGGGGGTACTTTTGAACTCTCCAAGCAATCAAAAAAATAGCATCCTCTACTATGCTATTATGTCCATAGTGGTTTTTATAGTAATGTTTGCCATTACTTATTTTCAATACAACGCTACTTATACCAAAATTTATGAAGAAAGTGCCCGAAGACGGATTAGTCTGGCGGAAACACTTAGAAAACTGCCTTTAGCTTTCTTTGGTAAAAAGGATATTGCTGATTTGAGTTCAACAATAATGGAAGATGCTACACAGATAGAGATGCTTTTTTCCCATTCCGTTCCTCAGATATATGCATCGGGATTAACTATTTTTATTATGGGAATAATGATGTTCTTTTATAATTGGAAACTATCCCTTGCTGTATTTTGGGTAGTTCCAGTTGCAGCTTTAGTATTTTATCTATCGAAGAAGTTTCAAAACAGCACCCATGAAAAGCTTTATAAAATAAAAAGGGATATTTCAGATAAAATTCAAGAAGGACTTGACTCAGCCCATGAGATAAAATCCTATAATAGAGAAGAAACTTTTTCAAATACTTTAAACTCAAAGTTAGATAATTATGAAAGAGATTTGATTAAAGGAGAGCTTTTGATAGGTGCGTTTGTTAATCTGTCCCACGTATTATTAAAGCTTGGGCTTCCAAGTGTTATATTGTTTGGAGCATATCTTTTATCAGCGGGTTCAATAAATATTTTTACTTACATTGCTTTTCTTATAGTGGCTGCACGTATTTATAACCCTATAATGAATATAATGGAGCATTTTGCGGCTCTTATCTATCTAAATGTACGTATTCAACGTATGAAAGAGATGGATGAAATGCCAAGGCAAGAGGGAAAATCTGAGTTTTATCCTAAAAATTACGATATCGAATTTAAGAATGTGGATTTTTCCTATGGAGACGGCGTGCAAACATTAAGTAACGTAAGCTTTACTGCAAGACAAGGAGAGGTAACAGCATTGGTGGGGCCTTCAGGTGGAGGTAAGAGTACCCTAGCAAAGCTGGCTGCACGATTTTGGGATATAGACAAGGGACATATTACCTTGGGTGGAGAGGATATCTCTCTAGTTGATCCTGAAACTCTTTTAAATAATTATTCAATAGTTTTTCAGGATGTTACACTTTTTAATTCAAGCGTTATGGATAATATACGTCTTGGGAAAAAAGATGCCACCGATGAAGAAGTAATAAAGGCATCAAAGCTTGCCAGGTGCCATGAGTTTATAAAAAAACTTCCAGAAGGATACGATACTTTGATTGGTGAGAATGGGGAGCGATTATCGGGAGGAGAAAGACAACGTATATCAATAGCTAGAGCAATGCTAAAGGATGCTCCGATTATTTTACTAGACGAAGCTACGGCATCCCTTGATACAGAAAATGAGAGTAAAATCCAAGGTGCCCTTAGTGAGCTTATAAAAAACAAAACGGTTTTAATTATTGCTCATCGTATGAGAACAGTTTCCGGGGCCGATAAAATTGTTGTTATTAAGGATGGCTCCGTGGCAGAAACCGGTACACCTTCGGAATTAAAAGAAAGACAAGAAATTTTCGCATCAATGGTAAAGGCACAATATCAGAATGGTTAAGTATCATTCAAAAAAATAAAGATTTATAGTATTGACAAACACCTCCTACTAACGTAGTATTAAAACATACTACATTAGTAGGAGGTGTTTGTCGTAAATAATAATATGAAGAAATTGCCAGACTCTGAGCTTGAAATTATGCAGGTTATATGGGGAGAAAAGCCGCCTATATCAACGGGGAGGGTAAGAGAGATTTTAAATGAAAGGAGAAAGAAGGATTTAAATATATCCACGGTACAGACTCTTTTAAATAGATTAATAAAAAAGGAATTTCTTTGTGCCGAGAAGATAGGAAAAGAGAAGGTATATTTTCCATTAGTTGAAGAACATAAATATTTACACTTTGAGGCAGAACATTTCATAGGTAAACTGTTTGGAAATTCCTTACCTAATTTAGTAACAACTTTGTATAAGCATAAAAGTATAAGCCAGAAGGATATAGAAGACATAGCAGATTGGTTTTCAGAGCAAGTTAAGGAGGATTAGATAGTTGGAAATATTAATAAGGATATTTTGGAAATATTTTGATATATCAATAGGAATGACGGCTATAATAATATCCCTTTTGCTTTTGTCAAATATTCATATAAAAAAATATAGTGCAAAGTTTAGGTATTACATGTGGATACCAATCATCATAGCCTTAGTTATGCCTATAAATCTTAAGATGGATAAGATTTTTATAAAACCCCAAAGGGTACTAGAGGAACAATTATCCCAAGAAGATATACATAAAGAGAGTATACAACAGCAAAATATTGTAAAACCAAAGGATATAGATAATAGTGCAGATGATTCAACCCACAAAATGCATCAATATGATGGGGAAACAAAGCAAATGATAAAGGCTGATAGATGGAAGCCAATAAAAGAAAAAAAAGTCATGGACCCTGGATTGCTAATTATTGTATGGCCATTGATAGCAGGTTTGTATATATTGTATAGTATTTTCAAATACATATTGTTTCTAAAAAAGCTTAGAAGCTGGAGTGTAGATATAAAAGACAATAATATTATTCATATATTCAATCAATTGAAGGCGGACATGGACATAAGCAGTAATATATCTTTGAAAAGATGCAGCCTAATATCAAGTCCATTAATTATAGGATTTTTAAAGCCCACATTATTTATATCAAAGAAAGAATATACATCGGAAGAACTAAGGTTTATTTTCAAACATGAACTTACACATTATAAAAGAAAAGATGTGTACTATAAGCTAATCCTATTTATAGTAAGTGCAATCCACTGGTACAATCCAGTTGTACATATTATGTGTAGATATATATCTACGGAATGTGAGGCTTCTTGCGATGAACAAGTAGTATTTAATCAATGTAAGAAGGTAAAGGAAAGCTATGGTAGATTTATAATTAACGAAATAAGTTATGCAAAGGATACAGAAACCATATTTGGACATTATTTTTATGGAGAAAAAAAGGAGCTTAAAAGGAGGTTAAAAACCATTATGAATAAAGAGAAAAAGAAAAAAGGCATAGTTGCAACCATGACTATTTCCGTAGTGGTAGTACTATTATTAGTACTATCATCATCAGCAGGTGTCTTTCCAAATGATAAAAAGGCAATTAACAATATCAAAGAAATTAAGAATAGTAAGGATATTCATAAATCAATAAATGCTAAAACCTATAATATATCTGAAGAAGTCGGTGATTTTTCACCTTTATATATGTATGACGGAGATACATATATTGCTTTTTCTTCATATACCGAAGGTCATGGATATTTACCTAAGGTAATGAAATATACTGATGAGCAATGGGAAACAATTGGAAACTTTGATTTTGAAAAGGAGCCCGTAGAATCTATAAGTTTATTTGTGGATAAAGGTAATTTATATGTATCCTATAGTGTATGGCATAACCAGGAGACTGTATTAAAGGTAATGAAATATAATAGTGATAAATGGGAAGCTTTAGGTAAAGAGTGGATAACTAAAGAGTTTAATCATTCATTGTACGTATATGATGGTATACCATATATAGATGAATATGACCACGAAACAAAGGAACTAACGGTTAGGATGTTTAGTGAAAATAAATGGCAAAAAGTTGGTAACAAAAACGTTTCTACAGAAGAATGTGATACCCATAGTTTAGTTGTAGATAATGGAATACCATACATTGTCTATTCTGTGCCCTACTCTGGAGATATGGATGCTAAGGATAAACGAGGGAAAATAGCAGTGAAACGATTTAATGGTACTGATTGGGAAGATTTAGGGGCAAATTTGAATAATGTACAAAATTCCTATAATAAAATTTCATTGTTCTTCGAAGACCATATTCCATATATAGCCTATGTGGAAGAAAGTAATGATTCCGATGAAAGTAATATGAGAGCTGTTGTGATGAAGTATGATGGTAAGCTTTGGAATGAGATAGGATATTTAGAGGATATAGATGGATTACAAAATGTCTATTTAGCTATTCAAAAGGGGACTCCATATATGGCATATGATTATACAGTAGATGAATCATATATGCCACAAATGGGATTAGCTAGATTTGAAGATGGAAAGGCTGAAATACTAGTTAAAAGTATTAAGGCTGAGGATGAAAAACGAACACTGGGTAATGTGGAAATTTATATGCAAAATAATGAAATATATATTGCATATCAAAATAGTTTTCCCTATGAAAACCATCCTGAAAAGGAATTTGATATGCATGGACGGGATTTAATGATTAAAAAATTCGTCATTGATAATTCTAAGGAAAACTAAATAACTAAGAGGTCTTTTAAATTTACAATGAAGATCGAGAACATTTATTATTAGAATGTTCTCGATTTTTTTGTCTAAATCCAAAAGTAAGAAGGTATATGTGACATTCATAAAGAAGTTTCAAAAACAAATATAAATAATTGCTTTATACTTAAAGTTGAATTCAAGGGGGATGGTTCTATGTCTATAACTATAAAAGAAGCTCTTAAGTTAAACAATTTAATGAATTTTAGGCTCGTAGCCGGTGAATGGGGTCTTGATAAGGGGATAGAGAAGGTTGGTATATTGGATTATGAAATAATAGATGAAATAGAAGGCAAGTTTGGGGAAGGTGATTTTGTACTGACCAGTTTTACTGTTGCAAGAAATGATGTTAATTTATTAATACAATCCATTGAAAAGTTGATTAAAGCAGGAGTTAGTGGTTTAGCAATTAAAAGCATATTTTATAGTGAATTACCCATCCAAGTAATTGAATATGCCAATGAAAGATCCTTCCCTGTATTTATCTTTGGGAATAGCGTATATTTCGAAGACATAATAACTGATATTATGGATGCTATTAGAAATAAGGATGATTACGAGCTTCTTGAGACTAAAATTGATATAATCATAAAAAATGGTATAAGTAAATCAATGGTAAGGGAATTGGCCTTTGAGATAAATACTTCCTTTAAAGAAAACTTCATTGTGGCTTATTGTAAAGAAAAAAAGTATATTAATAATGAAAATATTATTAGGCTAATAGAGGGACTAAAAAGAAATAAAACAAAAAGTATTTATCAATCAGTTTTTAAATACAGAAGTGGTATCCTTATAATTTTTAGCTTTGAAAATATAGAATATAATACTGTGATAAATAAACTCTACGGTTTAATGGATAATATAGGGATAGATAATGACAAATACACTATTGGAATAAGTAACAGTCATGTTAATCTAAATGAACTAGATAGGGGCATTAATGAAAGTATGTATGCGGTAAAGGTAAGTGAGATTTCTGGAGAGAAGAAGTCATTTTATAAGGATATTGGTATCTATAAAATAGTAATGCCATTTATAGATAAAGTATGGATAAAAGACTTCCATGAAGAAATAATTAAGCCACTGAAAAGCTATGATGAAAAGTATAACACTCAAATTTTAACCACTGCAATAAAATATATTGAGAATGATGGTAATGTTAAAAAAACTTCCCAGGAATTATTTCAGCATGATAATACTATTAGATATAGAATTAATAAAATGAAAGAAATATTAAATATGGAGGATTTAGATGGGGGCTTCTATGAACAGCTTTCTATAGCCATAAAGATACATAAAATTATTAGCAAAAGTTAACTTATCATATTAGTACATATAAGTTTCATGATCTTCATATATTCTTTATGAAATCACAAAAATATACTGTTAGATTATAGTTTATTACAAAGGGAATGGGTCTAGAATAATTGAATATTTATATTAAAAGTTAATGGGAATCCATTGAGGGTTATCATCTAATAAAAGAGGAGGAAAAAAATGTTTAAAATCAAGGTTCTAAATCATGATGTTATTGAAGAAATTTTGGATATGAAAGAAGTTATTGAAATTGTTGAAAGGGTTTACACATTGAAATCAGAAGGAAGTACAGAGCTTTTTCCAATGGTGTTCCATGAATTTGAAAGAGGCGTAGCTGATATGGATATTAAGTCGGGATATCTTAAGGGGGCAGATATTTTTGGGTTGAAGTTAGTTAGTTGGTTCGGTGAAAATCCTAAAAAGGATTTGCCTGCATTGATTGGGAGTACTATGGTATTTGATGCTAAAACAGGTATGCCATTAGGATTGTTAAATGCAGAATATATTACGGGAATGAGAACCGGGGCTGCTGGAGCGATAGGAGCAAAATATTTGGCAAGAAAGGATTCGGAAAACCTATTGATGGTTGGAGCAGGGCACATATCTACATTTCAAATTGCGGCTGTACTAATTGCTATGGATAACATTAAGACAGTAAGAATATATGATCCTATTAACTATGAAAATGCCGAAAAATTAAGTAGATCAATTAAATCCACCTTAATGGATAAATTCTTATCTAAGTATGAAAAAGGTACAGAAATATACAAGAAAATAAATGAAAAATTTGATATAGGGTTTGAAGTCGTATCGGATATTAAAGAAGCTGTAGGTGTAAGTGATGTAATTATCACTGCAACTCCTTCTAGAAAGCCTTTGATAATGAAGGAATGGGTGAAAAAAGGAACACATTTCAGCTGTGTAGGTGCCGATATGGAAGGGAAGCAGGAAATAGATGAAAATATTTTTGGTAGTGCAAGAGTATATGTTGATGATATTAACCAAGCCGTAGAAGTAGGAGAAACAGAAATTCCAATTCAAAAGGGAATAATTAAAAAAGAAAATATTATAGCTGAAATTGGAGATGTAATCATAGAAAAAAAACAGGGCAGAATAAGTAAAGATGACATAACTGTTTATGACACAACGGGCATTGCACTTCAAGACCTGTTAACCTCAAAGCTGGTTTTAGATATTGCCAATAAAAGGGGATTAGGGGTAGAGGTAGATTTATAAAAAAGTGGAGGAAAATTGTTATGAAGATCAAAGATTTTGGTGTTGAAATTTGGATGGGATTATATGAAAATGACTGCGATTACAACTTGGCGGAGACCTGTGTTGAATCCTTAACCGTTGAACAACTCTTAAATTATACAGATGATAAAAAGGAAATTATTGATGAAATCCTAAACATGAAGCTTACCTATGGAGCCATAGAAGGTTCTGATAGGTTAAGAAGGGGAATTACTGGGTTATATGAAAATATGGATATTGAAAATATAACAATTACCCACGGTGCAATTGGAGCAAATGCACTTTCTATTATGACATTAGTTGAACCTGGGGACAGAGTGATTTCAGTTCTTCCAACCTATCAGCAGCATTATTCTATTCCAGAATCAATAGGTGCCGATGTAAAGATATTAGAGTTAAGACCTGAAAATAATTTTTTGCCCGATTTAGATGAACTGAGATCCTATGTTAATGATAGAACAAAACTTATTTGCATCAATAATCCCAATAATCCAACGGGAGCATTGATGGATAAGGAATTTTTAATGGAAATAGTAGAAATTGCTAAAACATGTGACGCCTATGTTCTTAGTGATGAGGTTTATAGGGGGCTGAACCATGAGGGGGAGAGCTTCACTGCTTCAATTGCAGATTTATATGAAAAGGGTATTAGTACTGGTAGTATGTCCAAGACCTTTTCATTGGCGGGGCTAAGAATTGGTTGGGCAGCTGGGCCAAAGGACTTTATTAAAGGAATAAATAAGCAAAGAGACTATCATATTATTAGCTGTGGAATGATCGACGATAGATTGGCGGCTATTGCAATAGAAAACAAGGAAGCAATCGTAAAAAGAAATCTTGAAATAGTTAGAAGGAATCTTAGGACCCTAGATAGATGGATAGCCAATGAGCCACTAATGACATATGTAAAACCAAGAGCTGGAACAACAGCATTTCTAAAATATGATATTGATATGTCTTCCGAGGAATTTTGTTTAAGGTTACTTAAGGAAAAGAGTGTTATGTTATTGCCCGGTAAGGCACTAGACATGGAAGGCTATTTAAGGATAGGCTTTGCCAATACTCCTAGGATTATTGAAGATGGTTTAGAAAGGATTTCAGAATTTCTAAGGGAATTATAGTATATTGGGTTAAAATATTGATGGATTCTTAGATTAATGTGGTAAGGTGTTCCCTTGGATGGTACAATTATACTATTGATAATACATATGGAGGTAATAATATGAAACTAGTCTCTTGGAATGTTAATGGGCTTAGAGCTTGTGTTAAGAAAGGATTTTTAGAATATTTTAAAGAGGTTAATGCAGATATATTCTGTGTTCAGGAAACTAAATTACAAGAGGGGCAGATTGATCTAGACTTAGAAGGATATGAACAATATTGGAATTATGCTGTTAAAAAAGGGTATTCAGGTACAGCAGTATTTACAAAAAAGAAGCCCTTATCCGTTAAATATGGTTTAGGAATTGAAGAACATGATCAAGAAGGAAGGGTTATAACCCTTGAATTTGACAAATTCCATTTAGTTAATGTCTATACGCCTAATTCTCAAAGGGGATTGGCAAGACTTGACTATAGGGTGTTATGGGAGGATGCCTTTAGAAGCCAACTTAAGGATTTAGATTCTGTAAAACCCGTTATTTTATGTGGGGATTTAAATGTAGCCCATAAAGAGATAGATTTAAAAAATCCAAAAACTAATACTAAAAATGCTGGGTTCACAATTGAAGAGAGAGGGAAGATCACAGAGCTATTGGAAGAAGGATTTATTGATACCTTTAGACATTTCTATCCCGACAAGGAAGAAGTTTACTCATGGTGGTCATATATGAGGAAAGCAAGGGAAAGGAATTCTGGATGGAGGATCGATTATTTTATTGTATCCCAAGCACTAAGGGGCTTATTAAAGGACGCACAGATTCATTCCCATATAATGGGCAGTGACCATTGTCCTGTTTTTCTAGAAATAGGTTTATAATTATATATCTTATAAGTAATCATATTTAATGTTAATAGAAAACCTTTGTGCTTAATAATAAGAAGCATAAAGGTTTTTTGTATTTGATTTATCTATTATGACATGAGGAGATGACACTGAAAAAAATTATAACATTCTTAAGAAATCTTCCTCGGGGATTATTTCAATATTAATTCCTTGTTCAATATAGGAATAAGCCTTTCTCAATTTAGTAGTTAATTCATGGAATTTTAGTGTTTTATAATCCTTGATACCTACCACGAGATAACTTGTATCCTTTGTAACACCATATCCGCTAAATCCTCCAAGGCTTTCCACTTTTTTATTGGCCTCAGAGCGGGTCATGGATCGCAAAGGGCCCGTAAATATGACTTTTTTATGATAAAATAGGTGGTTTTTATCCCATGCTTTTAAGGGCTTTTGGTCAATCGGTTTTACTTTCTTGATATTTGTACTATGCCTATGCTGCTTACATGGTTCATATCCTCTTTCATAAATCTTACCTAGCTTAATTTTAGTATTAATACATAAATCCTCAACGGAATTCGACTTAGTTGACTTCAAAGCTGCTAATAAGACCTTTGCACATGCAACAGCATCATGACACGCATCGTGATGTTTGAAGGTGATATTGAGCATATTAGCCAGGGTATCGAGCTTGTTGTTAACCTGTTCCTGCCATGTGGCTTTTGAAACAGCGACGGTGCATAGGTAGTCAAAGCTTGGATAAGGGATGTCATATTCATTTAGAATATGTCTGAGGACACTCATGTCGAAACTAGCATTATGGGCAACAACAATCTGATTTTCTAGATAGGTTTTTATAGAGTCCCAAAGCTCATTGAATTCAGGTTCATTCTTAACATCTTCCTTTGTTATTCCATGAATATAAACATTGATTCTATCAAACCTAAGCTCCTTAGGACGTATTAACCAGGATTTTTTTTCGATTATTTCACCATCTTTAACAACGGCTATTCCCATTGCACAGGCACTAGACCTTCTAGAATTAGCTGTTTCAAAATCTATTGCTACAAAATTCATATAGATATCCTCCTAATTCCCACTTCAGTAGCTAATTTTTATATATTGATTTTATCATATATATAGGATTTTCATAGTATAACTTAATTTATACATGGACAAATATGCGATGGTTCTGGGCATTTTGGGCATGTATAAGTTAAAGTCTATACTAAAATTCCTATATAGGATTTTCATAGTATAAATTAAGTTATACTAAAACCCCTATATGATAAATTCTTAAAACCCATATAGGATTAGTTGTTTCAGGTGTTTTTTAGATTAATAATTATTGTAAATATGACGATATATGTAATGTAGGTATTTGTATTTCATTTGAAATGGGTTTTATTTTAAATAAAGAATTTAATAGATACTAAGCATATAGAATTATATAATTAGGCTTAAAACGTTCGACAAGATTTGACATATCCTTATTTTAAAAAAGTATATAATAATTTTGAATATGATTGAAAAGTTAGGTGGGACAGATGATTTTGTATAACAACTTATATAGCAATGATTTTTTTAATTTACTTGAATATAATAATGAAGTCTACATCAAAGTTAGTAAACCCGGATTTGACATGAAAAATTTTAATGGAGTCTTAGAAGAAATTCCACGGGGGAGTTTAACTAATTTTTTAGGACTAAAAAAGGCTTTAGAGGATGCCAATAATGATGAAATTAAAATAGGTAAATTTAGACCTGAGGTAGAAGTAATCTTATCTGAGGATGAGATGAAATGCAAGGTTAGAGTAAACCATACTAAGGAATATATTTTTGAGAACAGCAAGAATATTACTACGGATATTCTTATGGAGTTAAAGAAGGAAGGCATCACAGAAGGGATAATATCCCATGCAATTAATAATGACATAGTGGCATGTGAAGAGTTTGTGGTGGCTAATGGAGTATTGCCGACCAACGGTGATGATGCAGTAGTAAAATATTATGAAATGTCTGAGAGAAAGCCACAGATTAGAAAGGATGGAAGTACTAATTATTATGAATTAAATTTAATCGACGTTGTTTATAAAAATGACTGGCTAGGAGAAAAAATACCACCAACTGAAGGCAAGGATGGAATAACGGTTACGGGTAAGACTTTACCTGCAAAACGGGGGAAGGACAAGCCCTTAAGATATGATAGGAAAACAGTTGGAATGTATGGCAAGGATGGAAAATTCTTTTTGAAAGCTTTGGTGGATGGGGCTGTTACCTTTAATAATGGAAAAATATGTGTAGAAAACCACTTGACTATAAATGAAGATGTTGATTATTCCAGTGGGAATATTGATTTTGATGGATTTGTAACCGTTAATGGTACTGTAAAGGATGGTTTTTCAATCAAGGCTAAATATGATATTTCTATACATAGTAAAATGGGTATAGGGGCTACAGGTAAAATTCAATCTACTGAAGGTAGTATTTTTATTAAAGGAGGAGTCAATGGAAAATTAATTACAGAAATTGAAGCTAAAAAGGATGTTTATATAAAATATTGTAATGAAACTAAAATAACTGCTGGTGGGAAAATAGATATTGGATATTATTCCATAGATAGTGATCTAAAGGCAGAGAAAATATTGATGGATCAAAAAAATGGGAGATTGATTGGCGGAAATGTATGTGCTGGAAGTCAAATCATAACAGGAACCATTGGTAATAAATTTGAAAAAAAAACAAAGGTTAACGTAGATGGATTCGATAGAATATTAATTAAAAAGGAGTATGAAGAGGTTTTACAGAAATATAGGAAGCTATTAATTCGTGCAGAGGAGTTAAAGGCCGATTTGGATATCTATGATCTAAACTTTATGGTAAATGAAGATGAAAGTTTAGTACAAGACTATAATAAGCAGCTTGAAAAGTATGATAAATTAATTGAAGGAATTGCACAGCTGGATGAGGAAAGAATTAAGCTTCAAGAAATACTGAAATCTAAAGGTGAAGGACAGGTTTCAATAGCCACAGGGGCTTATCCTAAAACATACTTAGAGCTTAAAAGAGTTACAAAAAGGATAGATTCATTAGTCAAGGGTACATTTTATATAAATGGCAGAGATCTCTTTTTTGATGAGGACTAAATAAAAACAGACTTTAGTAAATGAATTTTATATTGGTTATCTAGTATAGTGACGGGACCACTTGGAGGGGAATTGATGTACAATAATGACAATACATGTAAGCTATATAGACACAAGATATTACTTTATGCAATAGATTTTTTTTCCCAAGGATTTACTACATACCAGATTGAAAAACACGCCTTTGATTTTACCAATGAAATATTAACTTTAAATTCCACGGCTATATTTCTAAGGAAAAACCATGAGTTTGTTTTACATAAATCAAAGAACTATGGACTGAAAAGCTATGGTATATATGCTTCGGATAAGCTTGAAAATATAGCAAGATTCCATGGTAATATAATTAATTCTAATTTTTCTGCTTTTTTAGATGATAAAGACATAGAGATGTTTAAACCTAAGTTAATTATTCCTTTGATTGTTAGGGATATGACATTAGGTTTTATTATTTCAGATGGAAAGGTTATTGGAGAACTAGATAATAATGATTTTGAGATTGCAACGGCTTTAATGAGATTGATAAATAAATCCTTAGAAAATAGACAGTATGCTAAGGAATTAAAGGAAAACAATAAAAAACTGGATACACAGATATATAATCTTTTTTTTATATACCAAACTACTAAAACCTTGTTATCAGAGTTGGATATTGAATCCATATATTCATTATGTACGGATATCATTGGAGAGGTTGCTTGTAGCAAAATTACTACATTTGGGTTGTATGATGGGATAAAGGGGAAAATTATTTTAAGAAGTTATAGAGACATCTTTAGCTTCACAAAATATTATTCAGAGTTTGAATTAATAGATAGAGAATATAAGGGTAATAAAATAATTTTGAACTATCATGAGGATAAAGAGGAAATCAAAAAAATATTTAAAAACTGGAAGGCTTTTGAGGAGTTGGATACGGAGTACATTATTTTAATAGTTCAAGATAAAATACATGGTTTTATTACAATCAGTAAACCAGTTAATGATAGAGAATACAATGAATTAATGTTCGATCTTATTAAGAGCTTGGCTTCAATTATATACATAGCAATAAACAATGCTAATTTATTTAAGAAAACCAATGAGCAAAAAGTTCTTATTGAAAAGAAATATAATATTTTACATAAACTTAGCAAGATTATAAAAAACATAAATTCAACCTCAAATATAGAAGGACTTTCTAAGCGGCTTATGCGAACGTTAAACATAGGATTTGGTATTGAAAAGGGCTGTATTATTCTTAAAAATAATGCAGATTATTGCATAGTAGATACCCTTGGATTTCATACAACCATCGATACAATATATAAAAATGATATATGGGAGTCCATAGATAATAATGGTATAACCTATGAGTTCTCTTCAGTCCATAATAATAAATACTTTAATAAAGAACTATGTGTAGATGTGGGAGACAGCAATTGTTTGGTTATTTCGCCCTTAGCCATAAGTAATATTGGCTTTGACACACAGGATAATATTTTAGGATACATAGTGGTATTTAAAACCAAAAGGAGTCTTGAACCCGAAGAAATTCTCCTTATCAATACAATAAGTGGAAGTATTGCTCCAGTAATAAGGCAGCTGAATAATGTACAAAGAATGAAGAAGGAATATGTTCAGGATCAGCAAGAGTTATTCCTAAGGGCGTTGAAGGAGAAGCTTTATAATAAAGAGAAATACTACATTGATTTTAGAGTATACTATAAAAAAATAATTAAAAAACCCTTTGAGGAAATAGATACTACACCATATTTTGATTTAGAATACTATTATTTTGATAATTACGTTTTTGTTTTAAGTGAGTATAAATTAAGGGATGAAGATTTTGAAGGAGTATTGGAATTGAACAATTTCAATGAGATTTTTGAAGCCTTTGAGGGAATTACGTATTAGAAGTTCTTGAGTATTTAAGAGTTGTATTTTTGATCTTAGATGAATAGGACCCCCTAATGTATTTTTGTATGTATAAATTAAAGTTCTGGCTGGAATCTATATGAAAAAGCTAGAGGTGAAGATAAAAATCCTTGTTCTTTCTTTACCACTTTATGCATATAAAATTTAATATAGGAAAAGGGGGACAAGATGAAAAGTAGAACAAAATATTTACTTAAAGCTAGAATAAGAAGCAGATTGATAAAAAAAAGAAAAAGAAGATTTATTAGCTTTAAGGGCATTATAGTATCTTTGTTAATTCTTCTTATACCCATGCTAATAATGTTTATTCTAAATATATCTGAACAAAAACCTTCAGATGTATATGAGATCAGAACACAAAAAGATTTGTATATCCCCAATGAATATTTGAAAAAAGCATATACTAAAGCAAATAGCGAGGGGATATCCTTTCCAAAGCTATTAACTTACTCAGCTAATGAAGCTGATTTTGCAGTGGAAGCATATACAGATAAAGTATTAAGAAATGCAGTGAAATTAGCTAAAAAAAATGAAGAAATGACTAAACCTCAAAAAGCCCTCTATGATATTTATGCAAAGGTATTTGATGATCTTAGGGTTGGGCCAATACCTAATAAAAAAGAAATATATATATGGAATGAAAATAAAAATAAATGGGAAATGAAGGATACTGAAGAATATTGTTATATATCCGAGGATGATTTTGGAGCAGCTAGAAGCTATGGTGGAGATAGGACCCATGAAGGAAATGATCTGATTGCGGATTTGGGTACGCCCATAGTTTCCATGACAGATGGAGAAATAACTAGAATAGGGTGGCTTGAGTATGGTGGACAAAGAATAGGTATTACTACAAGTAAAGGAACGTATTTTTACTATGCTCATATGGATAGATACGCTGAGGGTATGGTAAAGGGTAAAAAGGTAAGAGCTGGAGATATAATAGGGTACATTGGTGATACCGGGTATGGACCTCCGGGTACGAAGGGGAAATTCCCACCCCATTTACATGTGCAGATAGGCTTTAGGAGGGGAGAATTTTCAAAGGGCTATACTTGGTTTAATCCCTATGATATTGTTAAGTTTTTAGATGATTATAGGGTTACATTAGTAGAAAAGAAAAATTAAAGCCAGGGCTGACTCATGATTTTTCAATGTGAGGCCCTGGTTTTGCCATTCCTTGACCTAAGTTACATTTAAAAAATAAGCTGCCCATCTTACTCGTCCCTTTAAAATAATCGGAATTACCTTATGAGCCAACTTGTTTTTATGTGCCTAACAAAAATGTAAGGTTGCTTTTATTCCTGGATACTCTGATATAATAATAGCAAGGAGTGATAATTATGTATAGGATATTAATTGTTGAGGATGATGATACTATATCCTCAATCATGGGGGATAAATTAAATAAATGGGGATACGATACATTGGTAATTTCAGATTTTAATAATGTCATCGCAGAATATACAGCCTTCCAGCCCCATCTCGTATTAATGGATATAAACCTACCATACTATGATGGTTTTTTTTGGTGTGCTAGGATAAGGCAGATATCAAAGATTCCTATTATTTTCATATCATCAAGGGATACAGAGGGTGATAAGATACGTGGCATAACTCAAGGTGGAGACGATTATATAGAAAAACCATTTTCGCTAGATATGCTGATAGTAAAAATACAGGCGATATTACGCAGAGCATATTCATATAGCGACCAGACGTTAAATGTAATTGGGCATAGGGATATTTTATTGAACATAGAGGATTCGCGGGTATTTTGTAGAGAAGAAGAAATCAGACTAACCCATAATGAATGCAAGATACTATCTCTTCTCATTAGAAACTCCAATAAAATTATAACTCGACCTCGTTTAATTAAAGCGCTGTGGGATGATGAAAGCTTTGTGGATGATAATACTTTAACTGTAAACATTAATCGGTTGCGTAGGAAGTTAAGGGAATTAGGATGCGATGATTATATAGAGACTATAAAGGGTGAGGGGTATAAACTCATATGAGCATTATTAATTATCTAAAGGAAAAATGGTTAATATATACTTTTATTGTAGCTAGTGTTACATTCACTTCTACAGTATATAAATTAGACAGAAAGTTTACTATGTCAAAGTCAAATGCAACATATGCTATTATAGGATTTTTTCTATTACTGATTATATTTAGTACAATAGATTATATTATTTATAGGTGTAGGATAAAGAATTTTAAAAGCTATTGTAGAAATGATGCCTTATCTAATGAAGCCTTGGATTTATTTGTATACCCTATGGATAGAGAATATGGGGAAAGCGTTCATAATATATTTAAGGAATATGAAAAATTTAAATCGGATATACATACAAAGTCCTCGGAGGAATTAGAGTTTATTACAAAATGGGTACATGATATAAAGGTACCCATAGCTGCTATGCGGTTGATTTTAGAAAGTCATGATGATATAGGGCAAGCTTTTTATCGTAGGATGGATACAGAAATAGCAGCTATAGAGCATTGCTCCCAAAGAGTTTTCTATAATATTAAGGCTAATACACTCTATAATGATTACAAAATTTCCGAGGTATGTACCAAAAAATTGATTGGGGACGCCCTTAAGAACTACTCAAGCTTTTTTAGCTATAAAAGGATAAATATATCTATTTCAGAGGATAATCATAGAGTATTAACCGATGAAAAATGGAGTGGATATATCATTTCCCAGATACTTTCAAATGCTGTTAAATATACGCCTACTAATGGATATATATCAATCAATACAATTAAAAGTGGCAATAGAATCACAATACAGATAAAGAACAGTGGTAAAGGGATTTTAGATAAAGACATTAATCAAATATTTAAAAAAGGTTATACTTCATCGGAGGATAGAGATGGAATGAAGGCAACGGGTTATGGGATGTATCTCTCAAAAAAACTTAGTGATATGTTAGGGCACGAGCTTCTTGTGGAATCTAAGTATGGGAAATACGCTAAGTTCAGTCTTACCTTCATAAACAATGACACTGTATATAGTGTGATAAGAACCCACTAAGCATATGTATAAATTGGACAAACAATAATGAAAGTGCATATAAAGCATATGACGAAAATGTAAGATGAAGCAGCCAAAATGTAAGGCTATTCGATTTTCCTAGGATTATTTATAAAGTATGATTTGTTTATAAATAATATGGAGGTGGAGCATAATGGAAGTACTAAAAGTAGAAAATATTAGAAAAATATATGGAAGCAAAAAAAGCACAAAGCGGTATGTGGCTTTAAATAACATAAGCTTCGATGTAGAGGAAGGTCAGTTCATCGGTGTAATGGGACCATCTGGTTCTGGTAAAACCACGCTGCTTAACATATTAGGAAGTATTGATAAACCCACAACGGGAAGGTTTTTTATGGGAGATAGAGATATAACGGCCTTCAATAAAAAGCAGCTTGCAAAGCATAGAATAGAGAATATAGGTTTTATTTTTCAGGACTATAATTTGTTGGAGACAATGACCTTAAAGGAGAATATAATACTGCCATTAGCATTGGCAGGTCATGAACCTAAAATCATGGAAGAAAAACTAATGGAAATCACCAAAAATGTGGGAATTGATAAGCTATTGGACAAATACCCCTATGAAGTATCGGGAGGAGAACAACAGCGTGCCGCTGCGTGTCGTGCTTTAATAACAAGTCCTAAAATCATATTAGCCGATGAACCTACGGGCAATTTAGATTCAAAATCTGGGAAGGATTTACTTGGATTGTTATCCTATATAAATAATGAATACAAAACTACAATACTTATGGTAACCCACGATGTTTTTGCCGCAAGCTATTGTCACAAAATAATGTTCATACGTGATGGAGAGATATATAATGAGTTGTATTCGGGAAATAATAAGAAGGAATTTTTTGACTCCATAATTGATGTTATGAGTGTGATTGGAGGTGAATAGAAATGAAGCTGACCACATTAGCTATCTCCAATATAAAAAGGAATCTAAAAAAATATGTCATGTATTTCTTCTCATTAAGCTTTAGTGTGTTTACTGCATATACATTTTTTGCCTTGATGCAAAATGAATATGTATCCATGGCGTTCACATATGATTTTAGATATAAAACCATGCTTAAAAGCTTTGGTATCATTATAATAGTATTTGTAATGTTCTTTTTGATAAGCTCCAATAGGAGCTTTATTAGAGCTAGAAAGAAAGAAATCTCAACATATTCACTTTTAGGAATGACAAATGGTAGAATAGGAAGACTTTTATTTCTTGAAACTATGATAGTGGGAATTATGGCCCTACTAATAGGTATAGCAGCAGGAATATTTCTGTCAAAGCTTATAGCCATGATTCTATTGAATATTTCTCTAGCATCCTTTACGGGCAATATAAAATTTACTATTGCTCCTAGGGCAGCTTATATTACAGCTATGATATTTATAGGGATATTTTCCATTATGGGATTGTCAGGATTCATAGTTATAAATAAATTTGAACTGGTAGATTTATTTAAGGCCCATAGGATGTCAGAGGGAAAATCTAGGGGCTCAGTCATAGCACTTATTATATCACTGTTACTGATTGGATCGGGCTATTATTTGGCTTCAAGGCCTAATCCGGTGACCGTTGTGAAATCGGCTATTCCCATACTTATATTAGTTATAAGTGGAACATATCTATTCTTTTGGGGGGGATTACCTAAGGTACTGAGCCTCATGAAAAATAGCAAAAATAATTATTATAAAGGAGTAAATCTAATCTCGATCTCCATATTTTCACATAGGATGAGATCCATAGGTCTTGTCATGGCCACGATAGCAGTTTTATCAGCTGTTGCTACAACGGCAATCGCCACGGGATATACTTTATATTATAATATCGAGAACAATGTCTACGAGCAATTGGGCTATGATATGTATTTCTATGGGGGGCAGGAACAAGTATTGGAGGAGGTAGAGGCTGCCTTTGAAAGACATGGCAATAAAGTCATTGAACAGTTTACTACCCAGAGATATACATGCCCATCAACTATTGAGGTTTCTCGGGTTAAAGATTCATATTTTAAAATAACTAAGGATGATTATTTTAGAGTATATTCTGAATCAATGTATAACAAGCTTATGTCCTTGACTAGATGTGATCACAATCCTGCTAAGATTAAATCCGGTGAGGCCATATATGTCTATCCCTTTTTAGCTGATAGAATAGGGAATGCAATGATTGGTCAGAGCCTTAATTATACAGATAAACAATTAACTATTACACAGACTATAAAGTCAGACATGTTATCCTTTGGGGCAATTCATATGATTATTATCAGCGATAATGATTTTGATAAGCTTCTAGAAAAAGGTGATATAACCGACAAAGATGGTGTAGATCATTTCTATGACAAGGTAACGGTATTTAAATATGAAAGGCCTTTGAGTTCACCAAAGTTGAATAAAGAATTAACTGACATATTGTCTGGCAAAGTAGGTAGTTTTAGAACCGCATATAGGCTTTATGATGAATCCTTACAAATCTTTGGGTTGGTGTGCTTTATAGGTTTCTTTATGGGGGTCGTATTTATACTGATGACAGCTAGCCTACTATACTTTAAACAGGTTATGGCGGCAGAGGAAGAGAGACATCAGTATAGAATCCTTAGAAAGATTGGAATGAATGAAGTGACAGAGAAGATAGTAATAGCAAAGAGATTGATACCAGTATTTGCGGTGCCTTTGCTGGTCGGCATTGTACATAGTATATTTGCCATGAAATCCGCCGATACAATGGTCTTTTCAAATATGATATCAGTAGAAAATTCCTATGCCAGGGTACTTATGTGTTCCTTTGTAATGTATGGAATATATGCTGTAGTCTATAGTATATTCTATTTTATTACTCAAAGGCAGTATTCAAGGATAGTAAAATAGAAGTAAAGACATGTATTTATTCCATAAAGTGTGGCGTGGGGGTGGACCTATGGGATCCTTGATTTTAAGTGGGCTCATAGGTTTGTCCCCCTCTTTTTATCCTTTGAATCCAATGTATTTAATTGTTTTTCATAAGTCGACAATTGTAGTTTTATTTTAATATAGGACAAAAGCCCTATGTTGCAAGGGAAGAACATAGGGCTTTTGTCGTATTTAGCATAATTTTGGAATAATATGCAGGAAAAACAAGATGAAAGAAGTATAATGTTATCTAATGGAAAGTCATATTAGATAATTTGATATTCTTAATTCTTAAATTAAGGGGCGTGTATATATGAAAAATTATGACGATATAGAGATTTATTTTAATGATAATGGAAATGAATCGATAAAGGCTATGGATGAAGATTTTGGAAGAGTTCATTTTCTGAATATTGCCACAGAAGTCACAGATATTGAGGCCAATAATCATGAAGAAATCGAAGAAAGGTTTCAGAAAGAAAGAAAAGCCGTATATGATTGCCTTGATGTAACCATATTTAAAAATGGAAAGAATTTAGGCCGATATTATTTAGGAAATTTAGCAATTGAATACTTTAGTTCAAAGGCAGGAAGAAGAAATGCAAGTATAAAAAAGGCCCAAGACAAACAGACTTATATCTGTTCCTATGTAGCTACAGCACTTAAAATCTTAGAAAGAAATCCTAGAGAAGATCATATAGAAAAAGAAAATATTATGTTTGGGACTTGCTTACCTATGGCTGAATTTTTAAAAAAAGATATATATGATGAAATGATGGAAGAATTCATAGGAAGTGTAAGGATTGAATTTAATAGGGGTGCATTGAAGGGAAGAACAGTAGAATATAATGTGGATAAAGGAGATGTTTTTCTATATCCTGAAAGCACTATAGCTTTGAAAGGGCTGTATTATAATAATGATGGTACCTATAATGATGAGTTCTCAGAAGATGTTGGTGATCGCTATATCATTGGGATAGATATTGGTTCGATATCTACTGATATGGGGGCATTAAGAAATGAAAAAGCTGTACCACAGCTTTGCCATCATGTTGGAGAAGGAATAAGACAACCCTTGTATAGAGTAAGAAATGTATTACAACAATATATTGCAAGTGAGTATAACAAAGAAGTGGATATTAGTGTGGAAGAATTAAATGTTGTTTTATTGGATTTCGATAATAAATATCCCTTTGGAAGAACTCAACTGGATATAGAAGAAGTTGTAACCGTAGAGCTTCGTAGAAGTGTAAAGAACACTCTAAATACATTCGACAATAGAATAGATGTAAATATGAATAATAAAATATATGGGATATACACTTTTGGCGGGGGCTCAATCCTAATGAAAGATTTTATTGAAGAAAGCATGAAGAATAGATTTGAACTAGTACATGTTGAGGATGCACTTTGGTTTAATGCACGTTCAGCTATAAAAGTAATGAAAAATGAGAGATTAGATAAAATATAATATAATTTATGTATTATTGATTATATATTAAGGAGGCATTATGAATGAAGAGTGATGTTTTCTTTGTATTGATTCCACTCATCATTATTGCTGGGGTTTTGCTATATTTAATTATCACACAGAGGAAAAAATTTCAACAGTTACATAATGAAATTGATGAATTGAACAGTAATATTACGCGGTTAATAAGTGAAGCACAAAGTAGTCGTGATATAAAATATGATGATAAAGAGAAAATAGAAAGAGTAAGTAGTAAATCCGTTGAAAATCATAGAGTTAGAGTACTTGAAACCAATGATTTTGACTTGAAAGTTAAATCCAATGATAGAGATAGACAAAAAAAAGAGGATGAAACAAATAATGGAGAAATTGATTTTGGACAAAAATATCTATTTAACCATTTCTCAAATAGGTTAACTGAGAGAAATAGGGATGTGGAAGTAGTAAAAAAGCTTAAATAAGCAAATCGTTGAGGTTTTTAGTATTTAGCTATGTTCTTTTAGATATTGTATCCTAAAACATTTCGGGATTGAACTCAAGGGACTGTCTTTTCGGACAGTCCCTTTTTAGATTATTGGTTTTTCCTATCTATAATATAGATTTCCCAAAGTTAAATTTAATTTATACATATCAAAATATCCGATGCTTCTAGTTAGTTCCATATTATAGGGTCTTTAAAATTAATCATTCTTTGTAGAATAATAATTCATAACAGCCTTAGTCATAGCCTCGGCACACTGATTTTTACCATCTTCTGACATTAGAAACATTAAATCCTCTGGGTTACTCAAATAGCCCAATTCAACCAGTATTGAAGTTGAGTTAGTATTTCTTAAGACATAAAGCCCCTTATCCGTTTCATACCTTAAGCCCCTATTCCTCGTATAACCTATATCTGAAAGACCGTTGCTGATTCCATTAGCAAGGACTTCTGCTTCGGTATCTTTAAACCTGCACCATACCTCGGTACCCTTGACGTCCTTGGATTTTGGAAAATTGTTAGCATGTATGGATATGAAAATATCAGCATTATATTTATTAGATATTTTACATCTGCCTTCTAATGATTCCCTTTGATTTTTCCAAGGGACTTTATCCTTTTTGCGAGTATATATAACCTTTACATCTTTTTTCTTTAGAAGCTCGCCTAATCTTAATGAAACATCTAATACTATGTCTTTTTCGTAAACATTATAGGTTTCATTGACTGCACCGGTATCGTATCCACCATGTCCAGGGTCTATACAAATAGTAAAAATATGATCCGATGAACATTTTATAAAAATAAAAACAGTTATAGTGATAATTAATACCGTGAGTATAAATATACTCCTATAGAAACGTTTTTTATTGGATATATATATATTCTTAGAATTCACCCTCATAAAGTAGACTCCCCTTGATAACAGACCTGTAATATTTAATGAATTATTGCATCATATTTAATTATACTATATATATTTGGAAATGAATCTGTTTATGTGAAATTTCCACAAAAAGAAATACTATATAAGGCCTATACTAATGGGTATATTTTGGCTCCTGTTCAATAACAGATATTGTATGGTTTTAATGCTCCTAGCATCTTGATGGAAATTGTTCATGTGACCTTCATCAAAGGGTGGTCTTAGATCTACCATAGCTTGAATATTGTATGCATATTCTCTTCGATCATCTGGAGTTGGTAGTTTGAGACCTATATTAGCATATCCCCACAATCCTGTTTCAATTTATAAATTAAGATTTACTTGGAACTCTCTATATTTGAATTTCATAGTAAAAAGCTTGTAATAACCCATGGATCATTACAAGCTTTTTCTATTCTATTTAAAAATTATGGTGATATAATTCTAAAATGATTAAAGTCCAATTCTTATATATAGTATTGCATTTTATTTTTGATAACCTACATCCGGTGGATCATTGTGGCTACCACCACCGCTGCCCCCCGATATTTTAACCCATTTCCATTGTGCTTCTATAGTTTGGGCGGCCTCAAACGTAACTAAGCTACCATTGGTAAAATGGAATGTTACGATCCAAGCAATCTTATTTTGAGGGAAATACTTAAGTCTATAACTGAAAGAATAGTTATTGGATGTTAGTTGATTTACTACTTTCTGTGGAGGTTGCCAATTCGGATTGTAATATCTGCATTCTGGGATATGTGGGACTGTATCTACATTTTTATCGCCACAAGGACAACCATTATTAGCTAGGGCAAATGACAAGTTTCCAAAAACTAATAGGATAATAAGAACTGTAGCAGTTATTTTTTTCATTAATACACTTCCTTTCCTTTTTACTATATATATATGTATATATATAATATTATGCACTTAAGTTTACATGGGATGAAGGTATTTTCAAAATATAAATTTATTGAAAATATAGGAGTGAAAGAAAAAAAGTAGTATAATTATTTATTAGAAGCTATAGAAATGATAAATAGCATATTATAGTAGACCATGAGGTGCATATGGATGAATGTAAATATATATGATCGTCAATTAATATGTAAAATAGAGTATAGCAGAAGAAAAACTATACAGATTAAGCTATTACCACCGGATAATGTTAGTATAAAAGCTCCCTATGGTTTTTCAAACATGGAGATAAAAGCATTTGTGGAGGGGAAGAGAAACTGGATTAAGAAGAAGCTTGATTTCTTTGAACAGCATAATATACAGGTTATGGATAGGAAATATGTAGAGGGAGAAAAGCTCCTTTTATATGGGGATGAATATATATTATCCATTACAGAAAATAATCATAAAAAATCCAGTGTAGCATTGGAATCACATAAGCTTATAGTAAATTCTCCATCGGCTAAATCTGAATTGATAAAACAAGTATTAGAAGCCTTTTATAGAATAAAGGCTAAAGAAATTATTTTTAGTCTTTCATTAAAGTACGAGGGCTTGTTAGGTTTAAAGCCCAATATGATCAGAATAAAAAAACAAAAAAAGAGATGGGGAAGCTGTAGCAGTAAGGGAAATCTTAACTTTAATTTTAAGCTAGCTATGGCACCAATAAGGGTAATAGATTATGTAGTATTACATGAATTTTGTCACCTAAGACATATGAACCATTCAAGGGAGTTTTGGAATTTAGTTGAGGAATATATGCCCGACTATTTGGAGAAAAGAGAATGGCTAAGGATCAATGGCCATAGGCTTGAGCTTTAGCGTTAGCTTTAATAATGGAGGAATAGAAGTGGATGCAGAAAAGATAGCAATAATATCTGATATAAAGGCAAATAAATATGCATTGGAAGCATTTATAAAGTATATGGAGAAGGATAAAGAAATAGAGTATGTTCTGAATTTGGGGAATTTTATCCAAAACGGATCAAATCCTTGTGAGGTATTTGACACTATTATAGTGGATAAAAGATAGGATTGGACAGGAAAGATTAGATAGGATTAGGGCATTACCAAGGTACATGGATTTAGAAATAAATAATGAAAAAGCTCTGATGGTACATGCCAAGCGTAGTCATAGATTAATTTCAGAATTTAATATGATGGTTCCTCTTTTGTGGAAAGGAAATACAACTCCTTAATTTAAATAAGAAAGAAGTGAAATTTATTAAGTCTATAATTGATTATGATGAAATAATGTATAGAATATGATGTCTTTCTCGTAAGTATTATAGGTTTCATTAAAAGCCAATGATGCTGTGTAGCATCATTGGCTTTTAAACTGGGGGCAAAACAAATAATAAATATAACTATTTATAAGCTTTTTGTTTAATATCCTTAAGATAATAATTTTCCGAAGTAAAAAATTCATTGGTTTTAGCTGCTACGACTCCTGACAGAAGTAACACACCTATCATATTTGGTATAACTGCTAATCCAAATAGTAAATCTAAGAAAACCCATACAAATTTAAGTCCGCCAATTGCACCTATGAAGCACGCTACAAGATATACATATCTCATAAATAGTGAAAAGCCTTTACCAAACAGATATTCTGCCAATCTCTCACCGTAGAAAAGTATTACATAAATAGTTGATATAACAAATAAAAGTACGGAAAAACTAACTACTCCTCCACCAATTTCACCATAGAAACTAGTAAATGCTTCTGCTGTCATTCCTGATGCAACTATATCATTATTTTGCCATATACCAGTTGTCAATATAACCATTGCTGTCATTGTACATATTAGCAAGGTATCAAAGAATACACTAAACATACCCCACATTCCTTGTCTAACTGGGTGGTCAGTTTTTGCTGCTGCATGGGCTATTGGAGCGCTACCCATACCTGCTTCATTTGAATATGCTCCTCTAGCAACTCCCCACCTTAGGCATATAGAAAGTGTGCTTCCTGCAAATCCACCTATCGCTGCGTGTCCAGTGAAAGCGGTCTTAAATATTAAAGCAAATACAGCAGGTATCTGATTGATATTAGCTATGATTATAATTAGGCATCCTAATACATATAAAGAAGCCATAAATGGCACAAATTTTTCAGAAACCTTACCAACTCTTTTAACTCCACCTACAACGATTAATCCTACTAAGAGAGTTATTAGGCCACCTGAAAAATACACATTTATACCTAGAGTGGATACTGAACCTGCTGCTGAATTAGCTTGAACCATTATTCCTGAAACTATAGTTAGCATAAATAGGAATGCATATAGATTACCTAGAAACTTAGATTTGAGGCCATTTTTCAAATAGTACATTGGGCCTCCAACAAATTCTCCATTTGCATTTTTTTCTCTATATATTACACCTAGAACAACTTCAGCGTACTTAGTAATCATTCCAAGAATTGCTGTAATCCACATCCAGAAAACTGCTCCAGGGCCTCCAAAGAAAATAGCTACAGGTACTCCAACTATATTTGAAGCACCAATTGTAGATGCTAAAGCTGTTGTAACAGCTTGAAATGGAGTTAAGCTGCCATCACAATCATCATTGTTTTCTAATTTTCTCTTAAACAAAGAACCAAAGGTTTGATTCCACATATACTTAAAATGAGTGATTTGTATAAACTTTAATCTGATGGTTAAAAATACACCACCGCCAACCAGCAATATGAGCATAAATGGGCCCCATAAAAGTCCAGTGAGATAATTAACAGCATTAATGATAACATCCTTCATCAAATTCCCCCTAAATCATTTTTATTGTTTCTAGTATTAACATAGGTGTTTGACCAATCGCATCGGGTAAATAAACCCTTTCTGTGAGTTTATGATAGTCCTGCCCCCAAGGACCAATATTAACAACGGGTAAGTTCAACTGCTTCATTTCCTCTAAAGGAATAGTGTAATAGTTATTTAAAAGTAATGGCATATTTTGTTGAATATAAGGAATAACTTTATCACTATCCTGTAGTCCCAAATAGCTTAAGTCCGAAATACCCATAAAGTACTCACTTATTTGTAGATTATTAGAGAAATAATTTGAGCATATGCTTTGAAGGTGGTTCAAATCTAATTTAAAGCCTCTGATATTATTTGATATATGAGGATAATATGGTGGTGATAAACCTATTATTACTGTAGGGTTGTTATCCTCTATGTTTTCCAGAAGAGCTTCAACTATATAAAAGTTACTCTCAGGAATTGTTAAAGTACTATCATTTATTCTTTTTGATACAATAGAGAAAACTCTATTCAAATCATCAATTGTCTTTTCTTTATTATTGTTTATTGCTTCATCATATAATTCACTATAGAGTTTGACTTTGGGTCTGTAACCTATAAATTCTTTATTATAAAGCTCGGTATAATTTGATTTAATTTGACTGATAGACTCAAGTAAACTATCATGACATATTTCTTTCAACTTCAGTAATATTTCCTTAGGTGTTTTATTTAATGTAAGAAAGCTTAAATAACCTCCAGCAGAAAGAGGAACTGATGCGTCATATCTTTTCTTAAAGTCTCTGGCAAAGCTCCATGAAGGTGGTGGGGAGATCTGTCCACAGGATTTATCACTAAACTTACTATTCACTTCGGTTTTTAGCAATATGTTGGAAAGAATTAGACTTGGGTTTATTCCATTAAAAATGTCACCTATATGAGTTTTCTTGCCTCTGACATATACAAAGGCCATGGTTTTGCCTACTGATCCTTCATATATTCTATAGCTGTTTTTATCAGATCTTTCATGGGGCTCAGAGTTTATAACAAGCTTATAGTCAAAACCAAGCTTTTCTTTTAACTCGACTAGAAATTTACTGCAATTCCTCATTCCTGCCGACAGACTTTCTTCATCTGGAACAGAAACAAACAGAATGTTACTAGCAAGCCTTTGCGATGAACAAATCTGTTTTAGGATTGAAAGCTGTATAGCTAGACCAGCTTTCATATCTGCAGTTCCCCTGCCAAAAAGCCAATCCTTTGAGGATAAGTCATCCATAATATTTTTGTTGAAATCTAGTTTGATTAATTGTTTCTTGAGCTTTTCAGGATAGTAAGCAATATCTGACAGTGAACCGTAATCAAAGCTATCTACTACATCATGATGGTTAAGTAAGATTATGGTTTTAGATCCTGTACCTTTATAATAAGCCCATATAAAGCCTCTTTGTAATGGATCATTGTCCAATTTTCTTAAACCATATTGTGTGCTCCGATTTTTAAAATATTCAATATTAGATATATAGTCTAGTAGATAATTTTCAATTTCTCTTTCCCTTTTAGTTCCCGTATGGCTTTGAAATTCAACGGTTTTCAGTAATAATTCCATTATTTCCTCTTTTAACTTACTATTAATCAAAAGTTGTACCCCCTTTGTTTATATAGTGTCTTATATATAATTCTAATACTCTAATGTTTATTACGTAATTTATTTAGCGTTAGTACAACGTTAAATATACAAAAAAAGGTAATTTTATTGTAATAATTCAAAGGGGAATAGAATTTTCTATAGAAATAGTAATTATCCAATGGTATTAACATCTTGGAGGTGGAGGCTATAAAAAAGAGAAGCGTACTTTTTAATGGTAACATTATAAAGATGACTAAGGAGAAGGATTATTGCAGTGCTTTAATCATTGAAGATGAGAAAATTGTAGACCTTGGTAGTGATGAAGAGATATTAAATAAAGCTTGGGATGAGGATAGGATAATTGACCTCAACAAAAAAACGATTTTACCTGGATTTATAGATTCACATCTACACCTTATGTCAACCATAATAAATGAGATTTCTCTCAATTTTGAAAGGGCTACATGTATTGAAGAAGTATTACAGATGATAAGTGATAAAGCTAAGGGACTTTCAAAAGGTAGTTTGCTTTATGGGAATAGACTTTCAGAATTCACTTTGAAGGAGAGAAGCTTTCCTACAAGACAAGATATAGACAAAGTTGCAGCAGATGTTGCTGTAATCATTAGTAGTATTGAATTTCATACCGTAGTATTGAATTCCTATGCAATGCATTTATTCAACATCCCATTTACAAGCAATTCCTTTGAGAAGGATATCTGTAACAATTTTACTGGGAAGATAAGAAATAGAGGAAGCTTTATAGCAAGAAGAAAAATGTTTGCAATGATGAGTGACGAAGATCATTTAAGGGGAATAGACTCTGCTGTACAAAAAATAATAAGTAAAGGGGTAACTACTACAGTAACCATGGAGAGCGGTTCATTATTTCATGAAAAGCATATACGTTTGATTAAAGATAATTTAAGAAGATTTCCTTTTGATGTAGAGATATTTTATTCCACCACTGATATAAAAAAGGCTATACAATATGATCTTACAAGGATAGGTGGAGACATTTTTTTAGATGGATCTTTTAGATCTCAAAATGCAGCCATTTACCAACCTTACTCCGATGATCTCAACAACTATGGACACCTTTTCTTTACACAAGAGGAATTAAAGGAATTCATGGGACAAGCCCATAGTCTAGGACTTCAGATATCTGTACATGCTGTGGGAGAGAGAGCTATAGATATGCTTTTAGATTGCTATGAACAAATTCTTCGAGACTCAAATGTTTTTGATTATCGTCATAGAATTGAGCATTTTGAGCTTCCAACTACTAATCAGATTAAGAGGGTAAGAGAGCTTGGGTTGATTTTAGCAATGCATCCAACATATGAGTATTTTTTTAGGGGGAAAGGAGATATGTATGATACTAGATTAGGTATGGAAAGATCTTTGAAGACAAATCCTTTTAAAGAAATATTAGATAATGATATAGTGGTTATTGGATGCTCAGATAGTGATGTTATGCCAGTAGATCCACTGCTAGGGGTGCATTCTGCAGTAAACCACCCTAATATATATTCTAGAGTATCTGTATTTGATGCATTAAAGATGTATACTAAAAACGGTGCTTATTCGTTATTTGATGAGAATACAAAGGGGACAATTGGAGAAGGCAAGCTTGCAGACTTAATAATGCTAGATAAGGACCCGTTAAAAACTGATAAGGACAAGATAAAGTATATCAATATTCTCAATACAATTAAAGGAGGAAAATCCATATATACAGCTGCTGGGGGGATCGATCTATGATTGAGATGAAGATCCTCGGGGATATTAAAGTATATGCTAAAAATAATGATATAACCTCAAAATTGTCAAAAAAAGGACTTGGACTATTGGCGTATATGCTGATTAGTAATAAAGATACATTTTATCGGGAGAAACTTGCGGCTATGCTTTGGAATAGTCACACTAAAGAATCTGCGTATGGAAACTTAAGATATACAGTGTGGAAAATTAGAAGGGTCTTAAATGAGTACCTATCATACAATGTTTTAAGAGGAAATGGAAGAAACAAGTTGACTTTAGAAAAGGAATACTTTAATATCGATGCTATGGAGTTTAACTATCTTAGTAGTGAGTGCAATAAAGAAAATCTAATAAAAGTTGCTAGCTTATATAGAGGTAATTTCATGGAAAATTTCTATATTTACGGAGCTACATATTTTAATGATTGGATATTTAATGAGCGAGAAAATTTTCAGAGAAAATATTTTGATATTGAAATTAAGCTAGCATCAATATATGCAGGTGACAATGAACTTAAGAAGGCTACTAATGAACTAAACAAGCTAATAAAAATTGATCCATTAAACGAAAAAGTATATTTTACTTTGATGAAATATCAAAAACAAATAGGCAATCGAGTTGCAGCAGTAAATACATATAAGAAGATAAAACAAGTTCTAAGAGACGAGTTAAATATAAGTCCAGCAATAGAGCTTCAGAACTTATATAATGAAATATTAATGGAAAAGTCCTATAAAAATACAGAAAATAAAGGGATACAATTCCAAGATTATACTACTAATCTTTCTAAAACTCAAATCAAGATATTTAAATCCAATATACCTGAGAAATTAAAGTCTTATTCACAAATTCTCTCAAATATCTATAATGATAAAGATTATATAATTGATATTGCAACTACTCCAGGACTCAGAATAGACTATGAGGGAATCTTTGAAATATTGGACGGTATAGAAGCTCTGTTGAATAAATATAGTATTAATGAATATAAAAAAATAGTTGAAATAATAAGTGACATAAAACATTCCTATAAGCTACAAGAATACCATATGTTTAGAAAAATAGTAGACTTATTTAGACTTTTAGGAGATAAAAAAGTAATTATAAAGATATGGAATTTACATTATTTGGATGATAAAACCATTGATTTGATCTCATTTTTATATAGAAACGCATATAGAGAAAAGGTATATATATACGGTATATATAATACCAATTGGTATCATAACAGAGTGGATCAATTTCTCAAAGCTTTTAACAGCGAGGATAGTGTTAATGTTATATGTTGAAAAGATTAAGAAAAATCATTCGCCTGGCTAAATAATATTCAATAAGAATGTAAGTAGGGGTGATTAGGAGGATGTAATAGGATAAAAAATTATAGCAGCTTTACTAATAGTATTTCTAATTGTATGTAGAATTTATAATTATAGAGCAAATTGCATAATTACTTTCTATATTTAGAATATGAAACCATCGAGCCGCCTTTTATCTGTATAGTGTATTTTTCGGTATGGGATAGTAAAGTAAAAAAGAAAGATATAGGCATTTAGAGGAAATATCTAGAGTTGCTGTGATATATATAATGTATGGGTAAAAATAAATTGCAAATATTAAATATATATGATATACTATAAAAGTTAGTTTATTGTTTGAGGGAAATTGGATAGATAACAACAGGATATTTTTTACAGTAATCTTATCATTGCTTTAAAAAAGTATCATCAAGATGCTTTTCATCCTATTCTAATGATTTCAAGAATTAAGATGCCTTTCTTGTTTTTAATTGGGGATTCTCAAAATATTTGAATGATTTAATGAAAGCGGTTTTATTCCATTCTTAAATTTTCAATATGGATTATTTAAATGAACAATTACATAATTACTCTTATTAATCTTTAATACGATATGGAATGTTATTATCCCATAATAAAAATATACATATTTTATGTGAAGCCTTTAAGTTTTAAATTATGAAAAATCTTTAAATAACTGATTATTTACTAACATACTTCTACTATGTTAGTTTTTTTATGCTTAAAATTTGTGAAAAGAAAAGTACGCTGAGTATTCCTAAACTCAGATAAATCTATAATGTAAAGAGCTAAGAGCTACTATAGAAACGATTGATGGCAGATAGCTTTAATATAAATAATAGGCTAATAAAAAATAACAATAAATAAATTATGAGGGAGGTGTTATAATGACAAGAAGTGTTATATTTCCACTGATAGGTTTATTTCTAATAACGTCATTTACCAATATCTTAGCAACTCTAAAAACTATATTGATATCAAAAAAAATTATGAACCCGGTTTATCTTGTAGTATTTATTGATGCTATGATTTTTGCAACAGTGGTTACTAAAGTAACTAGCTCAAAGGGACTTCATTTTACAATGGCATATGCTCTGGGGAGGACGATGGGAGTATTTATAGGTAGTAAGCTTGAAGAACGATTAGCCCTTGGTATTTTGGAAGTAGATATATTTTTAGATAATAAAAATAAAATGATCAAGATAGCAGAGAACCTGAGAGATGAAGGATATACAGTAAATAATTTTCTGGCACGAGGTAATAATGGGGATAGAAGGTACAAGGTTGAAGTGGTAATTAAAAGAAAAGAATTTAAAATACTTGAAGATATTATGGATAAATACGGTGTAAGTAATCCGACTTTAAAGATTAAAAATCTAAGTAAGGTAAATGGTAAAATAAGTACTACAAGAATCAAAACAACATAATATATTACATTTGGAAGAAGGAGTTAGGTTGAAATTCGAACCTAGCTCCTTCAACGCATTCTATGACTATAAAAATATTAGGATATGTTTACCCGGGATTAATAGCTAAGGCTGTATGTTGATATTATTTTGTGGAAACTAATCCTGTATTAAAGTGTTCTTGTTTTACTGTTTGTAATAAAAGGAATCCATAGAACAATATAGAAGTATTTATTAATGGGAAAGATTTTACTTAAAAGCGTTGGACGGGAGGAAGCTAGAAAATGTATGGTTTAAAGAAGAGAAAAAAAATAAAGCTATTTAATTTCTTAGTTCCTATTCTAGTTTTAGTATTAATAACAACATACTTTATCGTTGCATATGGGAGATCATTTGATGAAACTATTTTTAGTGTTGATAATATCCATGATCACATAAGAGAATTATCATCGTCTAAGTATAATGGCAGATTAGTTGGGAGCCGCGGGAATGAATTAACTCTTCAATATGTAGAAAATCACTTTAAAAACCTGGGAATTGAGCCGGGCGGTCAGAATGGTACTTATTATCAAGATTTTGATACCATGATAACTCAAATTGACTCAAATCCGCACTTTACCATTGAAAATGTGGATGGAGAAATTCTTGAAGAATTTAAACTGTTTAAGGATTATAAATTCTTCACCTATTGGTATGGTGGAGGGGGAAGATTCAAAGGAGACATTTTATTTGTTGATAAGCATTTGTATGATGTTCCAAAGCAATTGCTTAAGGATAAAATAGTTGTTATGGGAACCTTTGATATTAGGATAAAGGATGTAGAATATGTACTTGAAAATGGGAGTAGGGGTATATTATTTAGAAGGACATCTCCCTATGACAAACTGGATAGAGAGCTTCAGCTTCAGAAAAAGGTTGAAAACACCATAAAAACAGGGAAAAGTATATTTTTTGGATATCTAGGCGGCGATGCATATTACAAGATAAAGCATCATTCCAGTCATGAAGCGATAGATAAACAAGTCCTAAAGGATATTGAAATAAAGAGAAAAATACCCCGGAGTGTAGGCTTGTTAAAGGGGGTAGACCTAAAGTGTGATATTGATTACCCAGTTGTTAAATCCGTAAATATTTTTGGAAAGATTGAAGGAAAAAGAAGGGATGAATATTTAATAATAGGTGCTAATATTGATCATGTAGGGAGTGGAATAGATGGTCAGTATTTCCCTGGTGCATTGAATAATGCTTCGGGAACAGGAATGATGCTCGAACTGGCAAGGATCATAAAATCTCAAAGGAATTTACCGGAAAAAACGATTATCTTTGCTGGATGGAATGCAAGGGAAAATGTTGCCGCCGGGTCCCAATATTATGTGGAAAATCCTTTGTATTCCTTGGGAAAAACTCAAGTTATCAATTTAGGGTGTATTGGCAATAAAAACGAAGAAAAAATTATTTTTGAAAGTGAAGAGAAGGTTGGAAAGATATTAAGAAATAAGTTTTTTCAGTATTCAGAGGATCTAAAGGATACAGAAAAACTAGAAATACAAGGGATTGAAGCAAAGGTAGGGAGCTGGAGCGACCATATGCCCTTTATAGAGGCAAAGGTTCCTGCAATTAATGTGACAGACGGTTATTCAAATATGAATACATATAAGGATACTATAGACAATGTTAGTAAAGAGAAATTAGAGAAAATTGGAATAGTCTTAACAAGCTATATCAAGAGAGAGGTCTTTAAAGACACTCTTCCAGACTTCTTTAATGGTATTGAGTTAGCATTAATAATTGTATTTTTATTGGGAGCTGTATTAATTTATATAATCCTATCATTTAATAAAGGAAATTTAGGTATCAGTATATTCAGTGCAACTATAGAAGATATATATTATTCATCGGGATTTAATGCTTTGTTGAAATTCTATTATTTTGTAACCCCAGCCTTCATAATATTATTTTCTTTAATTTTTATAGCAAACTTGCCTCCGAGCTTTAACCTAGAATTTCATAATGGTCAGGTATACACTAATCTATCAATGTATTTAAGCTTGAAAAAAAGTGTTTTATATATTAGAAATTTGATTTTTAATGGACTAGGTACAACAGAAAATCATGTTGAAATAATTAAAATCATGTATGCATCTGTAGGTAGAAGTATGAAGCTAATACTCACAACAATTGCTATTTCCTTAGTATTGGGAGTACTAAAGGGGATGTTTGATAGCTATAGAGGTGGAAGAAAAGGAGCTTTAAGAACGTTAGGAACCTTGATAACCTTCTCACTGCCAGACGTCTTAATAGTTCTATGTGGGATGCTGTTGATTACTTTCATTTCCAAGAGTGATACCATGAGGCAGTTATTTGATTTAAAGGTTCTTAGGGGATTTATTATACCACTACTAACTTTATCTATAATTCCAATGGTCTATATATCTAGAATCACATTTATTGTTGTACAAGAGGAAGTACAAAAAGGATATGTGGTGGCAGCTAGAAGTAAGGGCTTAACGAAATTTCAAGTATTTACTAAACACATATTGATTTCCGTAATACTCAAGGTTATTGACTCCATCCCAACATTGATTACAATAATAATTTCAAACTTAATTGTAGTGGAGTATCTATTGAATTATAAAGGGATTCTTTTTAATCTTTATAGATTCTATGAGGGTCATGATGTAACTAGCTTTATAGGTTTCTCCCTGGCCCTGGGGTTAATATACATACTATTTATTACTGTATCTAAGGCAGTTTCAAAATTAATTAATCCTATGAAGAGGGAGGGTGCCCAATGAAGAAGTTTAATTTACCATTAATTTTAGGAGGAATAATAATATTCCTTGTTATTGTGGTGATGGTGTTTCCTAGTTTTTTCACCAAGGTCAATCCCTATGGTATACAGCAGATTAAAACATGGACTGAAGAAGTGGGTAAGTTTAAACTTCAGGCCGCACCCTTTCCACCTTCTAGGGATGCCATACTTGGCACCGATGAATTAGGCAGAGATACATTAAGCCTCATTATTTACGGGACAAAGCTAACTATTTCATTAGGCTTACTTGTTGTTATAGGCAGATTCTTAATTGCTTTGCCTATAGGTATGACAGCTGGCTTTGGTAGTTTAATATCAAAGGCAGTAATTAATCAATTTAATGTTATTTTCAGTGCCATACCGGCTCTCTTAATAAGCTTAATAGTACTAAAACTAGATTTTTTTGTGAATCTAGATAAGCACCAGTCTATTGTTGCCTTTGTTATTGTCCTTTCCTTTGTAGGCTGGGCTAAGTTAGGATTGATTATTATGGAAAGGGTTCAGGAGATTTTGGCTAAACCCTTTATCAAAGATGAGATAGCCATAGGGAAGAGTAGATTTAAAATAGCAATAGAAAATGTTATTCCCCATCTAGCTGCTGAAATAGTTGTGATTTTCTTTATGGAAATAGCAAGGGCTCTTACTCTAATCATGCAGCTTGGAATATTTGGTGTTTTTGTTGGAAATCTTAGGATTATTGAGGATACAGAGGGTGGAAAAATATTAGCGAAAAACATCAGCTTTGAACCCGAATGGGCAAGTATGCTTGGTACAGCTAGAAACCAAATAAGAAGCGCACCGTGGAATGTTTTTTCACCTGCATGTGCATTTTTTATAAGTGTATTAGGATTTAATCTATTTGGTGAAGGCTTGAGGGGGTATTTACAAAAAAAAGATTCAAAATTCATTCCTACTTTAAGAAGAATATTATCCTTTGATTTTAAAGTGCTTAAATCCCCATTCCAAAGTGATGGAGGAAAAAGGAGTATAAACTATAAAGTCATAACAGTTTTTCTGGTAATTTTAATTGCAGCTACAGGCATATTTTATGCTAAGGCTAATAAATATGAATTCTGTCTTAATAACTCCACATATAACTTTACTTCAAGCCTCGAAAATCAAGTGGTAATTGGATCCGATGAGGCTGAAAAAGTAGCCTTGGATATTGCTATGAAGATGAAAGAAATAGGACTAGAGCCTTTGTATGATGAAGGATTTATAAAGGAATACAAGACTGTGGATATTTATGTTCCCACATGGGAGAGTTTTGAGATGAAAGTGGGTAATGAAAAAAGAAAATTAATATTAGGCAAGGATTATTCACTTATTGGATTTGGTGATATTGATAGGGCAGGGAAGATTTATGACGCAACTAGGGATGACATGTTTAACATAAAGGATTATAATAGGTTTTCAGATAAATTTGTACTTATCAATACAAGATTTTACACCGAGGATGCAGTAAAATATTTTGCTAACAATATACTTGAAAAATCCAGTGCTAAGGGAGTCCTGTGTATTGCCAAGGAAAAACAAGAACTGCCAACGTCCTTGGGACATGATATTTATGGTGGGATAGTAGCTGTAATAACAAAGGATATGGGGAAGGTTCTGATCGATAATAAGGATGTAAACTTAAATATTTCTGTCAAAAGTAATAAGTTGAATTCCGTAGGAAGAAATGTCCTAGGAATACTCCGTGGAGAAGATCAAAGGGTAGGGGAGGAAGCTATTATAGTAGGTTTAGGCTATAATTATACTGATAAAGAACTTGGAGAAAAAAGGCTTCAGTTTGATTTAGAACTTATGAAAAGACTTTCCCAGGACAATATAAATAGAAATAGGTCGATTATATTTGCTTTTTGGGATGGGACAATTAAGGATGAGTACGATGGTATTAGGGATTATGTAGAAAATCCCATATATCCTGTTAAAAAAAGTACTGTCTATATAGATTTAAGTAAATTAAACTCTTATAAATATGATTACTTGAATTATAGTACAGCCCAAGCACCTTTAACTAGATATTTTGGCTGGAGTCTAGGCCATCAGCTTGAGAAAAACTGTGAAGAAAAGGAAATTGAAATCAAAGAGTATGGGGTAAAGAATTATTACCAGACTAAATTACAAGGTAGCCTTGTAGATAATCTCATGTTCCTAGAAAGGGGGATCGCAACAATCATTATTAGAACTACAGATGAAGATAATGAAGGTAGGTTTGATTTAGAGGATATTGGAAGGATATTAATTAGGACTATAAATGAAAACAATTATTGATGTGAAGAATAAAGCAAGGGAATAGAAGTCGGCTCTTCCATGAAACTTTATGTTAACTAAGCCATAATCCCATACCCTTGCCTTTGAAATTTTCATGATTCTTACTAGTCAGTCTAGTTTTATTAACTATTCACCCGTTAGCTCATCAAATTCCTTAGGACCAATTATACCTATAAATACATCATCCGCTAATGCCAAATCTAAATAGCTTTCATCAAGGCTGATTGCTATTTTTAGATTTGCAACTGTCTCATCATGATTCTTTAGCATAGCATAACATCGGCTTTTACCAGCATATGCCTCGGCTGCATCGGGATATAATTTTATGCATTTGTCATAGTTTGAGATAGACATTGTGTATTCCTTTAACATAAACAATGCATCTGCTTTGTTAAGATAAGCTATTTCAATATCAGGATTTATCATAATGATTTTATCATAATTTTCAATGGCTTCATTATATTTCTTTTGTTCAAATAATATATCAGCAATATAAAAATAAGCATCTATATCATTTGGAACTAATTCCAAATTCTTTTTAAAGTTTTCTAATGCTTTATCATATTTTTTAAGGGCTAAATATGTTATTCCCTTGCCATAATATGCAAAGGACACTTCCGGATCTATTGCTAAAGCCTTGTCATAGCACTTTAAAGCTTCATCATATCGTTCCAAATTCTTTAAAGCATTTCCCTTATTATTGTAGGGTGCAGCAGCATCAATAGGATCTATCTCTATGGATTTATCTATATAGGGTAATGCTTCCTCGGGTTTTCCCAACTCAATCAGTGCCCAACCAATATTATTATAGGCAGAATCATGCTCCGGATCAAATTCAATGGCATAATTATAATATTTTATGGCATCTTCATATCTTCCATCGGAATGTAGCTTATAACCGTATTCATTATAAAAATTGGCACAAGCAATGGGATCACAGACGGGAGCCTTGATAAGAACATTTTTTTTATTTGAAGTCATTTCCCTTGAAATTTTAAGCTTACCCTTTTCTGTTTCTTTAGTTTCAAATATCGTAGTTTCTTTTATAAGTTCATTGTTTTCGTCTATAACAGCCTTTAAAATATAATTTTCAATATCAGACTTTTTAAGGCCGATATTACCGGTTATGGACTGAAAAAGTAGCTGAGAATCTATATTTTTATAGTCAATGGTGTACTCTGTATATACTTTATCTTCAACAGTGATTTTATTTACACTAATATCATTTAGCAGATTGAATCCTTCAAGAAAAATATTTATAGTTTCATTTATATCTAAGAATTCTTTTTCCAAATCTTCCTTTTTCAAATCTTCCTTGGTTGTTGTTTTAACCTTTATCCAAGAACCATCGTTCTCATTAAAATACAATTTACCATCTGCTAAAATATAATGTACTTTTCTAGTAGATGGATTATCGGAGCAGTTATCCTGTTTATCAAAGACAATTTCCATATTATTTTCATTTAACAATATAGTAGTTTTTGTATTCACATTATGAGTAACTTCATTTTCTAATATTTCTACATTATCTATGGTTGTTATTTCTCCATTATAATCTGAAATATTAAGCTTTTTATATGCTTCATATAAATCAGGATATTTTTCTTCATTACTGCTAGCAGCTGTGTTTCCATTTTCTTCACCATAAGCCGATATCCCCATAGAAGCCATAATCATTACAATGAAAAAGATAAAAAGACCTTTTTTCATTAGGTACACCTCCATTAATTTTTATCCTACCTTAAAAGGTATGTAACCAACCAGCTTTACATGCTCCATTTTTAATTTCAACATTTGAGCTGTAATAATACCTATTACTAAAATTATGATATAATACCCTAGGAAATTTTTATTTATAGGTACAGCATTATAATTACGATTAGGCATAAATTATCAAAAAAAATAAAATATTCAATAATTAAGATTATACACCAAAAAAGTAGAATAAGATAGTAGGTGTTACATCTTATAGGTAGTAAGTAGCCACTTTTATAATGGATAAGAAAGAGGTGTTTTTTATAAGACTTTGGACTATACAAGACGAAAGAGGATATAATCAACTAAAAGAAAATAAAGTTTTCAGTGGGAATATTGAATATGTTGATTATGATTTCAGAAGGCCATATAGATGGATGATCGAGCAGATGGAAAAGAGACTCAAAACCCCAAGAGTAGATTTATCTACATATCCAGTCTGGGCATGGTATCAGTGGAATGGTACCAATAAAAGAAAGCCAGATTTAAGATATACAGCCCATTTGCCAAAAGGGAAAAAAGGGTACAGAGTTGAATTTGAGATAGAAGAGGAAGCAGTATTGTTATCGGATTTTGACCTGTTCCATCATGTGATAAATTATTGGTACCTGCCTAAGGGTGAAAAAGATGATAAATCATTTGAACTTGAAATGGAGAAAAATCAAATAGAATTATTTACCTTGCAGGATTTCAATAAACATTCAAGGGTAATTGATGATTTAAGATTGAGGATAGAAAAAAGCTGGGATTTAATATTTGATTTGGAGTGGTACGACAAATATATAAATTATCCAAAGGATAAAAAGTCAATTCAAGCAACTTTTTGGGAACTGCGATGGGAGCAGGTAATTGATGTGAAGGGATTTATTGCAAAATAATGAAAACGGTAGTTTATAAAAGTACTAAGGTTTTCATTATCTTGCAGTGGAAATTTTTTTCATCTCCTACCGTTCATTTTATCCAAAGACTCTTTTAACATCTGTAATTTTTCTATACCATCAGTGAGTACTCCCGGGTCAATATTTTCTTCAACCATTCTTTTTACAAATTCCATTTGTTGATAAAAAAGTAATACAAGAATTACAATGTAATCATAAGAAGTAACTTACACTATACATCTCTTAGTATTATAGAATACCCCAAATCACACATAAATTGCCATATAGGACATAAAAAATAATCTGGAGGTAGTATTAAATGAACTCCATATTCCCGATTTTTAATGCATCTTCTCAACAATTTTATCTATATTAGCAACCCTTTCTTCAAGCTTTAAAATCCAATCATATTTTTCTTTGCCCGATAAAAATAATTCATACTGTTTAATACCAAACTGACTAGTTTGTGAGCTTCCTAGTTGACTTAGATAATGCTCGATCATCACCAATTCAACTTTCAGTTTCTTATAATTATTTAAAAGCTGTGGGGTAATTGGTTTATCATTTGAAAAGTAGGTATTGTGTACATGGATAAATTCATTCAAGTTATTTTTTAGGCTGTTAACTAGGGAATAGAAACGCTCACTATCATAGGTTAGTTTGGAAGCTCTCAAATCTAGCTCTAGGAGCTGTAGCGTTTTATTTATTTCTTCGATTATGGTTACAAGCTTGATAATATCTCCTTCATTTTCCATTTTATTTGGATATTTAATAGCATGAAAAGCTTCTTCTACAAAGTTATAGGCTATATAAGTAGAAGTATTATGGCTGCTTTTGATCTGTATGTATTTATATGTGATTATAGTATTTAATACCAACATCCCTGCTAATGCTATGAGGTATTTTTTATTATTGAAATTATACTTCTTTAAAGCTGTACCTATTAGATATAGGATTATTAAGACCGGCATTATATCGAAGAGAATTAGAAATAGCATAAAAGACTCCTTCGGGATTTGATTATATCATTATGAAAGTACAGAAAGCTGGAAAACCCAGCTTTTGCTTCTATAACAATTTGTGAAAATAAAGATATTGACTATCATAGATATAGTTGGATAAAATTATTTCCTATCTACTCCCTTACCAAAACTATCCTTCTGCCTCAACAAATCAACATATTCTTTAACCTTAGCTATATCTTCCTTAGACAGATCACCTACATCTAAGGTATAAGAAGCTTTGCTTTCTTTTAGGACTATTTCTTTGTATAAATTTCTGATGTCTGTTCTTCCTAGAAGATAGTCTGTTGAAACATCGAAAAAATCAGCAATTTTTTGGAGTATTTGAAAATCAGGTTTTCTTTGTCCCGTTTCATACATGGCTATTGTACTTGGAGATAGATTAAGTAATTTTGCTAATTGTCGTTGGGTGAGTTTTCTTTCATTTCTTAGTTGTTTTAATATTGCATTCATACAATTCCCCTGTTAGTCTTATTTTGTATCATAGTATATAACTAATTTATCACTAAATGTGAGAATTATCAAATAAATAAAGACAAAATCACAAAAAGTGAAAATTGCATATAATAGTTGTTGACAATATCACTAAATGTGATACAATGTTATTGTCGACACTCACATAACGTGAAGAGTAGAGGAGGTGGTTTAGTGGAAACTCTTAGTGGACTAAGGCAGAAACTTGGGCTGACCCAAAAGGAATTACATGAGAAAACGGGTATACCAATGAGTTCTATTGCAATGTATGAAATAGGTGAAAGAATGCCTAGTTTAAAAAGAGCTAAAAAGCTCGCTAAATTTTTTGAAGTACCAATAGAAGAAATTGCTTTTGGGAAAAAAGTTCACAATGAGTGATATATATAATGCTGCATAAAAACAGACTAGAGGAATGAATTGATGCAAGAAAGGAAAGTTATTATTATGAAGATATAAAGTCTATTAGCTTTTATATTATAATACGGGGACAGACCCCTAGACATATTATGAAGATAGCATGTCAAATGGGTTAGTTCCCGTGGTATATTCTACAAATTATTATTAGCCCATAAAAAACTATATTTAAATTCAAATTGTTTCTTAATAAGGATTGAAAAAAATATATATGTTGTGGTAAAATATACCAAGAGGCATCCCGAACGTTTGTTTGTTCTATTTATTCCTTTGTAGTATATCAATAAATTTTTTTATATCTCCGGGACATATTTGTTTATCTTGTATTTCCTTGGCTAATATTAGATATTCATGGGATATTTCTTTGGTGAGATAATGTTTACTTAATTGTATTTGGCTTGGATCATCTGCGGTATCAAGTAAATAATCTATAGAAATATTAAAGATACACGATATTTTTTTTAGTGTGGAGGTATCGGGGTCTCTTTTATCAATCTCATACATACCTATAGTGCCTCTAGAAACACCTATTTGTTTTGCTAGATCACTTTGTGTTAAATTAAATTCTTTGCGTAATAAAGATAATTTTTTACCAAATGACATTTTGGGCCTCCTAAAAATGACTTTCATTTTGATTGTAACATGAAATGGGGCTTCTAGTAATCCACTGAAACGATAAGTTGCAAAACTATGATAATAATTGACAATCATATAAAAATTTACTATTATTGTTTTATGGTTGTAACTCAATGTTACATATATTCCGCTGAAATATTATGGTGAAAAATGGATTATTTATAAATTTGAAATTATTTATGAAGTGACTTGATATAAAGAGGTAGTAAAGCTTAAGGAAGTTCAATGAACATCATAAAGGGATAGTTTGGGAGGTGGTATATAATGAAAGAGATAGAAGCAAAGATTAAGCAAAATATCAAAAACAGAATCGATACATTAAGATTAGAATTAAATGAAGTATATGAGACACAAGGACATACTAAGGAAGTAGTTAAGATGAGTCAAGAATTAGATAAATATATTTTTTTTGCCCAGCGAGAAGCTATGAGAAAGAGCGGAGATGAATAGATACTAGATTGCCCATGTAGGGTTACATAATAGGGTAATAACTAAGTATTTTATATGGAAAAAGGGCAAGCCCCTATGGAAATCTCCATGGAGGCTTATTTTACTTCTCTAAACTCTTTTCCTTTAAATACCCTTATTGGATCACCACGTTTAATGCTGTGATGTTTTTCCCAAAGAGTTTTATGTCTTTCTTTATTTTTTTCATTATTTAATTCTTCGAGTTTTCTATTTAATCTAATCATAGCAAGCTTTTTATTTTGGTATTGACTTCTTTCCTCTTGAGCCTTTACAACTATTCCCGTAGGGTTATGGGTGATTCTGACCCCTGTCTCAAGCTTATTGACATTTTGACCTCCATTACCGCTGGACCTCATGGTCTCAATCTTAATATCCTTTAAGCTCAAAGCTATATTTTCTTCCTCATTAAAGGTTTCAATCTCAATAAACCAATTTTTTCTTTTATGATTAGGTCTAAATTCACTCTTGCATACCCATAGCATACTTCCTTCTATAGATACCACATAGTCTTTAGCCGCTTTACCTGTCAATCTAAGAAAAACGGACTTTAGAGTATTCCTTTCCTCACCTTCAGTATAGGCAAGGAGGGTAGTTTTAATATCTTTACGAATACATTCCTTTTCGATTTTTTTTAGTAAAAGGTAGACAAATCTACAACATTCTATGGGCGCCGACCCGGCGCTTATTTGAACCCACATGGTTTTAAGCCTTATAGGTAATTAAGGGATTCAAACTAGCAATAGGCTTTATCATTTTTTTGCCTACCATATCCTCAATTACTCTATCTATATTTTTATATGCTTCCGGGGCTTCCTCATATATTAGATTTTTGTCCTTGTATATGATGCCTGTTGTAAATTTGTTTTGTCTTATGGATTTTTTAGAGTAGATTTTTTCTAATCTTTCTTTACAACCAAGCCGTGACCATTTTCTTCCTGCTCCATGGGAAATAGAAAAAGCATATTCAAATAGATTGTCCGTAGGTTTAACTATATATGATTTTGATCCCCTAGAGCCTGCTATAACCACGTAGCCTATGTCAGAAGGGGCTGCACCCTTTCTATGTATATAGTAGGTTTCACCATTGTATTCTTTTTTTGTTATACTATTATGAATACTATCTAAGAGCTTTATATTTTCTTTGCTGCTGATGGCAGTTAAAATCCTATGGGCTATCAGTTCTCTGTTTAAAGTTGCAAAGTCTATAGCTTTATCATGCTCCTTTAGATACTGATTAAATCCCATATCTTCAATATTAAGACCATTTTGACAAGAGTATTCCTTTATATACTTGTTCAAGATGTATTCACCATAGCTTCTAGATCCACTATGTACTAATAGAAAGATATTGTTTTTTTCTATCCCTATATCTTCTAAAGCATCTTTATCATAAACTGTGTCAATTTCCTCAAGCTCTGCAAAGTGGTTACCAGAGCCGATAGTTCCTAGTTTTTCTTTGAAAGGAATATCCACGTATATTTTATCCTCAATCATGTGCTTGATATCAATGTGATTAGTATCCTTTAAATTTTCAAGTTTTTTCATTATTTTAATTACATTAAATTTCCTTTTCTTTATGCCCGTTGAAAAAAGTGCGATTCCACAGCCTATATCATTTCCTATGATATGGGGATAGATGACATCCTTTGTCATATAGCTGGCACCAACTGGAGTTTTACCAACATGTAAGTCTGGTAGCCCCACGGCCTTTATGATCCCAGGTAAAGTTGATACTTTTTTCAATTGCTCTACAGCATTACTTTCAATCCATGATTTTTCACTTTTAACTATTATAATCTTTTTATCCATATTCTCTCCTTAATTTTTAGTTTTTCACCTATAGAGAGAATAAAGATATGAATCATTATTAGTGTCTAATTCTATCTATATTCTCTCACCGTATTATATTTATTCATCATATTGATCACGTCCCTTCAAAAAATTATATAGCCTATGATGTTTAGGCTTTATAGATTATTCTATCACATTATACATAATAATTAACATAAAAAAGTTGACAAGAATAGAGGAATATAGTATTCTATATTTGTAATCGTTACAAACTTGGAATTGTTACAAAATAGTAGTGGGAAATAAGTTTATCTCAAAGGTTGGTGATCAAATGGAATTAAGAATTGATAAGATAGATGAGTATCTAAAGAGTAATGATATAAAGCCATCCTACCAGAGAATAAAAATTTTAGAATATTTAATACAAAACAAAAATCATCCCACAGTAGATATGATTTATCAAGAGCTAGTTAATAGGATTCCTACACTTTCCAAAACTACTGTATATAATACATTAAAACTATTTGTGGATAAAAAGATTGTAGCATTGATAAACATAGAAGATAATGAAACAAGATACGATGTGGATACAACATTTCATGGACATTTTAAATGTAAAAAATGTAATGAAGTATATGATATCAAAACTGAGATGCCCATATTAAAAGATATGGATGATTTTCAAATTGATGAGTATCATTTGTATTTGAAGGGTATATGTAAAAAGTGCATATAAAATATGCTTTTTTAAATAAAAATATTAAAGTAATGGGGGAATTCAAAAATGAAGAAATTTGTTTGTACTGTATGTGGTTATGTTCATGAAGGGGAAAACGCACCAGAAAAATGTCCACAATGTGGGGTCCCAGCTGATAAGTTTAAAGAGCAAGTAGCGACAGAAGGATTAAAGTGGGCTGATGAGCATAAAATAGGTATCGCCAAAGGAGTAGACCCAGAGATAGTAGAAGGATTAAAGGCTAACTTTATGGGTGAATGTACAGAGGTAGGTATGTATTTAGCTATGAGTAGACAAGCCGATAGAGAAGGTTTTCCAGAAGTTGCGGAAGCATATAAGAGAATAGCCTTTGAAGAAGCTGAACATGCCGCAAAATTCGCAGAGCTTCTTGGAGAAGTTGTAACAGCTGATACAAAAACTAACTTAAAGATGAGAGTAGATGCTGAGCATGGTGCCTGTCAAGGGAAAAAGGATCTTGCAACGAGGGCAAAGGAATTAAACTATGATGCTATCCATGATACAGTACATGAGATGTGTAAAGATGAAGCTAGACACGGTATGGCATTTAAAGGATTATTAAAGAGATATTTTGGAGAGTAATACAGGAATTATTATTTCTACATAAAAAGATAGCATCGTTGACAACGATGCTATCTTTTTTTTCCTATATATCTATATCCATACATAGTTCAAAACTAGGTAGGTAAAATAAATACCCGAAAGGAATAGACCTTCTTTCTTTGAAATCTCATCATTTTTATTTTTTGAAAAAATTCTAAATGCAGATAGTATGATAAGCATTGCTGGTATCTGAAGCTTATAGAAATTAACGGGAACATCCAGTCCACCCTTTGTTACAGCAGCTGCACTACCAACTACAAATAGTACGTTGAGGATATCGGCCCCGACTATATTCCCTACAGCTAATTCGCCGTGTCCTTTTCTCACAGCCGTTACAGCCGTTACTAGTTCCGGTAAACTGGTACCAAAAGCAACTAGGGTAGCAGCAATGATACTCTGTGGGATACCTACTCTAACAGCTGTAATACCTACAGAGGGTATAAGTATCTTGGATGAGACGATAACAAGTAATATGCCAATGATTAGCTTTAGTATTTGAATTACTATGGGATTTTTTTCTACAGCGAAGGCTGCTTCATCTGCTACATCATCCCCGGGACAGTTCGTATTTTTAGCCCATTTTAATGAAACGTAAGTATAAATTATAAGTATTAGGAGAAAGAGCCATCCCATCCATTGGCTTATATTACCAGTCACACCGTTGGATAAAATAGGAAGACTGACGATGGCTAATAAAAGACCAGAAAGGAACTGAATCCTGCCTTGCCTATCAACCACCATTTTATCTACTGGGAGATGCCCAATAAGGGCAGCTAAACCTATTATAAGTCCGGTGTCGACTATTATAGACCCAATGGCATTGCCTAAAGCAAGATCAGGGTTGCCGTTCACAGCTGCTAGGACTGAAACAGTTGCTTCGGGAAGGGTGGTTCCCAGGGATACAATAGTTGCTCCAATAATAATTTTAGGTACACCCCAATGTATAGAAAGGCTAACAGCTTCATCAACTAGCATATCTGCACCTTTACTTAAGGTGTACAGCATGGCTGCCACAATCAAGACCAATACTAGAGTAGGAAATGATGTTAAATAACTGAGAATAAGTTCTTCCATAAATATACTTCCTTTCTTTTCCACATGGTTTATGGTTTATAATGTATCGGGATTAAAGGAGTAGATTGAAAAAATAAAAAAGACTCTACAATCAACCTCGGTTGATCGTAGAGTCTCACCAGACATATTTGCCATCAAAGCCGGGAAAATATCCTTTCCGAAATGACGACTTTGATCCCTTTTTCAAGGTCAGTTACTCCCTCTATTCACGATAGTAATTATAAGTTAATTAATAAATTTTGTCAATCTTATTTGCAAAAATAAAAATATTGGAGGATAATAGGTATGGATAAAGAATTATTGTTAATAGATTCCATTAGATAATGATTTTTATTTGAGGATTGAAGGAGGGGTTGTAATGAAGGCCTTAGGGTCTGTAGGTATATCCATACACAGTATAATATGGCAATTGAGCAAATTGCATAATTACTTTCTGTAAAAACCATCTACTACATGTAGTTTTAAAATCCTTAAAGCTATACCATATATATTATGCAATTGTGCCAAGTAAGAGTTATGCAATTTCCTCAATTAATAAATACAATATTCCTAATTGGATTTATTTATGCTATTTATTATTTGATATTCAAGCTGCCTAAGAAGGGGAAGGAACGTGATAGGAGGATTGATGAGCTAGAAAGAAAAATCAATGATATGAATGATAAATTAGATAAAATGGTTTGAATTATATTATTTTTAACATAAAGGGGATGATTATAATATGACTAAAGAAATACTTGAATGGATAAAAACCATTGGACTATCCGTAGTTATTGCTTTGTTTATCACAACATTTATTGCGAGACCTACTTTGGTACAGCAGTCCTCCATGTATCCTACATTGAACTCAAATGATTATCTGATGCTCAATAAGATTTCCTATAGGTTTCATAAGCCTGAAAGAGGGGATATAGTGGTGTTTGAGAGTTGTTTGAAATCAAAGAAGGGTAAGGCTAAGAATTTAATTAAAAGGGTGATCGGGGAAGAGGGAGATAAAGTAGTTATTAGGGATGGCAAAGTTTATGTTAATGATGAAGAGCTTAAAGAGAATTATATCAATGGAGGCGTTACTCCCGGTGATGTTGATGTAGTGGTTCCAAAGGATAATGTTTTTGTAATGGGAGATAATAGGCAGGGAAGCCTTGATAGTAGAAGGCTAGGAACAATTGATATTGATAATATAGAAGGAAAGGCTTTGGTAAGGCTTTTTCCCTTTAATAGAATTGGAAGAGTTAACTAGTGAGCAAATTGCATAATTACTTTCTGTAAAAACCATCTACTACATGTAGTTTTAAAATCCTTAAAGCTATACCATCAAATATGCTTATATCTTAAGCAATTAAATCAAGGATGATATTCGCATATGCAATTGTGCCAAGTAAGAGTTATGCAATTTCCTCTAGTATTTAAAATATAGGGATTACAATCGAAACTTTCTAGAATCAATTAAATATGCATTTGAATATATTATTATAAATGAAATATTGTAGATTGAATGTTATTAGGGCTTAGCTTTTGGCAGATGAAAAAATAAACAAGTTAGATTGTGAAGTGATTTTGATTTTTTTTAAGTAGTTCATTTTGGGCATACTCACCATATGTAAGGGATGAAGTAACGACGAAAGGAATTAGGGGAGCGAGTAGGATGACTAGTTTATTTTTAAATGTGCCTTAGGGAGGTTCTATTTATATTAATATATAATTTAGAAGGAGTAATGTAATGATGAAGCTTTCAAGAAATGACTTGTGTTGGTGTGGTAGCGGTAAAAAATATAAGAAGTGTCACTTAGAAATCGATGAGATGCTTAGAAAATTTGAATTAGAGGGGTATAGGATACCCTCGAGGAAACTAATAAAATCCCATGATCAAATAGAAGGTATTAAGAGAAGTGGAAATATAAATAGAAAAATCTTCGACTTATTACAAGACTTTATTCGTCCTGGAGTTACTACGGATGAGATAAATAATATAGTTCATAGGGTAACAATTGAAGACGGTGGCCGTCCTGCTCCCTTAAATTATAATGGATTTCCTAAAAGTGTGTGTACTTCTATCAATGATGTGATTTGTCATGGTATACCCGATGAAACTGTTTTAAGGGAAGGGGATATAATTAACATTGATATAACCACTATACTAGATGGATATTATGCAGATTCAAGTAGGATGTATAAGGTAGGAAATGTATCCCATAATGCAGAGGACTTAGTTAAGACTGCCAAGGAGTGCTTAGATATAGGAATAAGCATGGTAAAGCCCTTTGAAACGTTAAAAGCCCAGGGGATGGAAATAGAAAAGTATGCTAAGGAAAAGGGGTATTCAGTGGTAAAGGATCTAGGAGGCCATGGAACCGGTTTAGATTTCCATGAAGAGCCCCATGTGCATCATTTTGATACAAATGAAAATGATATGATTTTAATTCCAGGTATGGTTATTACCATAGAGCCAATGATAAATGAAGGTTTGTTTTTTTGCAGACAAATGAGTGATAATTGGACTATAAAGACTATAGATGGAGGATTATCGGCACAATGGGAACATACTATTGTTATTACGGAAACAGGAACAGAGATATTGACTTGATTATTACAAGTATACGTAGTATTCATAACTATAGCTGAAATAGCTTTAAGATTCATGAATTCAATAAGAGATGAGGAAGCAAACTAATATTTTTACACACTTTTTACACATTTATCACAATTTTATTCCAAGATCAGAATTTATAATAAAAATAAGAAAGGAACAAAAAACAAAAAAAGGAGTGTGTAGAAAATGTTAAGGAATTCAAAATTATTAAAGGGTATTGTAACAGCGAGTTTAGCGGTGACTTTATTGGTTCCAACAGCGGCATTTGCAAACGAAAATGACGTCACAGAGGACAGATCTAAACCAGCTATTGAAAAAAGACAAAATCTAAAGGAAAAGAAACAAAACTTCAAGGAAAGAAGACAAGAGCTAAAGGCATCAAGAGAAAAATATAAAGACGGAGATCATGCAAGATTGCTTAGTGTTATTGAAAAATATGCACAAGGGGATTTAGATGATTGGAAGGATTTGTTTGAAGAAAAAAAGGATTTAAAGGAAGAGTTAAATGAGCTGCGTGACGAGTTAAAGGAATTAGCGGGTGGAAGAAAGGAAGACAAGAAAGAAGAAGGAAAATCATTCAGAGAAGAGCTAAAAAACAAGGTTGAGGCTGGAGAACTTACTAAGGAAGAAGCCAAGGAAGAATTTAAGAATTACATAAAAGATAAAAAGGGTGGTTTTAAAGAAAAAAGAGAAGATTTTAAAGAAAAAAGACAAGAAAAGAGAGAAGAATTTAAGGAAAAAAGAGAAGAAATAAAGGAACTTAGAAAATCCTTGACTGAAGCAGTTAAAGAAGATGACGCAGACGAAGTTAACGATATATTAAATGAAATCTTTGAAAAGTTAGACAACCGCACAGATTTAGTTAAGGAAAAGATAGAAGCTGTAAAACAAATAATTGAAGAGAAACAATAGATCCAAAGCACAGCTTATGCTGTGTTTTAGGCTGTTAAGAAAAGCTCAAATTTAATGCTATTATCACTATGAAAATAATGTAAATTTTTACAAAAATAATCAACGGAATTTTCTGATAATGTATGCATATTTTTTAAAATCTATGGTATAATATAAATAAGAAGAGAAATCTTCTTAAAACAGATTCTAATTCACTTTTTTTAAAAATTTTTTAAACAGTAATGAAGATTAGGATTTTAGTTAATGTATAACTTTTTTTAGCTTAAGGATTTGTTAGTTTTGCGGAATGCCTGTAAAATTGCGACTTGGATATGACATAAATATTAGATTAATTAAGCAACATGATATTAACATTCAAGAATTAGAAGTATTGTTATATTTGGTTGTTTTCAAGGAAAGGAATGAGGATTCAATACAGTTAGAAGAGTCAAAGCTTTTAAGTGAATTAGAATCTAACCCATAACCGGTTCTTATAGATTATATAAGAATCGGTTATATTATTTTTTTGTCTGAATTCTAGAATCTGAACTCTTGAGCCTTGAAGACTGATATTAAAACTTGTAAATTTGAACATCCAACATGGGATATGCAACTAAAAAAGCGTCTTATTAGACGCTTTAGATTGTTGACAAACTCAACAAGATAGCAGGCTGCCTAAAAATCTGAAGTTCGAGGCGTGCTGAAACCAAGAGACTGCAGCGTATATAGACATACGTAAGGGTTCTTGGTTTCAGCAACAACGAAGAAATTCGGGTTTTTAGGCAGCCTGAAGCGTCTTATTAGACGTTTTTGCTACTTATATGAACTTATTTGAATATCATCTAACCAAATAGGAGAGATGAAGTCTTTAAAGGTTATTTCTATTTTATCTATGCTAGTAGTTGTATCACCAATTTCAATCATTTCCCAGGCATTTATCTCCTTTGGAGTAAATGAAAGCTGTTTTTGAAATTTTAGTTTATTGTTTTTATAACCCCCTACCGATATCTTAATATTTTCCTTTGAGCTTGAGGCAAGCCACATGGAAATGATGGGTTTATCATTAATTTTGATATCATTTATGATTATTTTTTCAGAATTAGTTCTTCCTGCCTCACCAAGTTTTAAGGAATAGTTGCCACTTCTGAAGGCACTATAATCCTTCACTATAGATTTATTTGAATATACTAGATTTAATGCTTCAAGATTTTCTAAAGAATCAACTTTATTTTTCAATTCATCTATTTGTATTTGATTATTATATATAATTTGACTATAATCATCGATATTATTATATATATCCTTTATGCTTACAACTACCTTGTATTCACCTTCATTTTCAAATGTTACTTCAAAACGGGTTGAATTACTAGCCTCTTTTACAACCTCATCCCCCTTATATATGGCCCATGATATTTCAGTTATCCTATTATCATCACCAAAAACTTTGCTTTTATCTTCAAAATAATATGTATTAGGAGTCACCTTGCTATATTCAAAATAGGCATTTGGCTTTTGCAGAGGAGTCTTCTGTTGCAGTTTAAAGGTGTTAAGTACAGGCTTGTATAAAAATATTGCACTAGATAAAAGTAAAGCTAGAAGTATACCAACTACTGCCATAGGTATATAATTCCTTGATCTTTTTTTATGATCATTATATTCTTCTCTTTCATCAATTGCCATCTCGTTTCCTATAAGTACTTCCCTGTGGTTTATGCCAGGGGAGTCCCCGACATTAGAATTATCTGCTATATAATCTAAGGAACCGTTTATGGCATCATCAAGCATTTTGTTTTCTTGTAGGTGAGTACTATTAGCTTTCTTGTTTTCTCCGGACTCAGATATTTCATTATTGACTATGATATCAGTATCGGTAGTTCCTATAGGTAAAGGAATTACATGGGGGTTCTCTTTTGCAGCTAATTTGTACTCATCCCCCATGAAAAGATCATAAATGTATATTTTTCTAAAACCATTATATACCCCTTCGATGGTATTGAAATCATGATCACCATTTTTTAATTTGTGTATGAATTCTAAAATTTTTTGGGAAGCTAGGGCGTTATCTTTGTCCTCAGTAGGGGCATTGGAGAAAACAATTTTTTCAATTATATCTCCTATCTGAGAAACTATAATATCAAAATCCGTTGATTCAGAAAAATTATTATTAAGAAATAATAATTCGCTAAAATAGAGTTCATTATTCTTAATATTTACCTGGGATTCATCAATCAATATTTTCTTTATGGAGTTGGAGAAAATATCGTACTTTACTATTTTCGTCATGTACTCATAGGCTAAATTAATCTTATGCTTTACTGTAGTGTTAAAATAGCTTAGGTATGAATCAAGAGGAGTTCCTTCCTTGTATTCGGTTATAACAATTAAGTCATTATCCTCTTCCTCTAAATGAACTAGATTATGCAAGCCCTTTGGGAACTGAGACTTAGATATTACCTTTGATACTTTGTCCTTATATAAGATATTGATAACAACAACTTCATTGCTGTCTTCTTTATTTGAGCCAATCAATACATTTTGACGATCATCCCTTTTGAAGGTTCTAAGTATTTCGTATTTATTAGTATATGAATTACTCACATGCATTACCTGCCTTTTAAATGATTTATATTTGAAAAAATAATATCCGACAAATTTCTTGGTTAAAATAAGAAATTCTTCATTTATTCCTAAATTCCTGCTAGGATATAAAATTTCATCTATATTTCATATAACATAGGCATGGAGTTTCATATGGGAGAGGGATAGGAAATCGTTGAACAAAGTTGAATCAATATATATCAACGATAACTGGATAATGATCTGAAAAATCAAAGTCCGAAACCCCATAGGACTTAATGAAATAGGTTTTGGGTACAAATATATAGTCTATTCTGGCGTGATACTTATGATCTTTAAAGGTTTTTAAATGAGTTTGATTTGTTATGTCAGCGGGGTCGTTCAAAAAATAGAGTAGCGGTTTTAGCTCCGTCATATCCGTTGTATTAAAATCACCTGCTAAGATGGTCGGTAGCCTATCTTCTAGAATCCAAGTTTTAATAATTTCTATTTGCTTTTTTCTTTCTTTCCTTGATAAGGACAAATGGGTATTTATAACATTAATTTTACCTATAGGAGTCTTTAGGGTTACCTTTAAGGCACTTCTTTTATATTTGGAAGAAGGTAAAACCCTATTTTTTACGGATAATATAGGGAATTTACTTAAGATAAGGTTACCCGTTTTACCAAGGATTATATTGTCTGTTATTCCATAAGCAATTTTCATAGATAAGTCTTCGTTTAACTTAGTGGATTGGTCTAAAAATAGGCTTCTTATGGTATTTTGGTCAACTTCTTGTAAACAAAGTATGTCTGGGTCTATAAGGCTCAAAAATCTGGATACTACGGATATGGCGGGTTTTCCCTTTTTACTAGCTCCGAAATGAATATTATAGCTAACTACACGAATAGAGTTATCTCCAGGAGAAGCAAAGCTTTCATTAAAAAATGTAGAAGAAACATCTGGATTCATTTGTGAAAAAATCATATAGCAGCAAAGCAAATAAGAAATAATTTTATATTTCATAGATGACTATCCCTTCAATATGATGTTATATTAAAAAATATGCAAGATTTTTTTGAATATTAAAGATATAAATAATTTCGACATTTTTCTGCCATTACCTCCAGGTAAAATATTGTAAAAGGAAGGGATGGGACTTTATACCTAAATATTGTAAAAATCAACAAAAAGCTTCTTTCTCATGAAAAATTATGGAGGAAAACAAAGGTATTTGTAGTAAAATAATATGTGAACGATCATGGGTACAGAAAGGGGGATGAAACTTGGGAAGTCTATTAAAGGGAGATAGAGAGTTTGAAAAAAATAAAAGAGAAATTCTTAGGAGAATAAAAAACTCAAATCCTAATTTAGCAATGATAGATAGTAAAATTAGTACTAAAAATGAAAATTCCCAATGTGGTAGTGGATCAAGGAAATATGCTTGGGAGTATGAGGTAGAAGAATATAGGAAGAAAAAACATCTTGAGAGGTTCTATAAAATAGGGGCCCTATGTGGTATAGCGAGCTTGGTAATTACTATTATAGATAGGTTTATGCCAATCAAGGAAATAACTTATACTGCCATTAGTAGCATGCTGAATTAAAGAAAAGCCGAAGAAAGGCTTTTTTTCATGTGATTTATTGTTAAAACATAAATTTTATGGGTGGATTATGTGTCTTTATTGTAAAAAAGTTATAATTTTATGAATCGTAATTGTTTTGTAAGAAATTTTTTATTAATAATATGTTATAATTTACAGTGGAAAATCTATAAAAATATGGAAATGGTGTTGTCGAATTTTGGTTGATAATTTAGGTTTCACATGGGAACAAAAACCATTTAGGATTTGTCTAATGATTATAGATGCAATTCTATTAAGGAGGGGAGTAAAATTTGGCGCTGTTAAAATTAAAGGATATACATCACAGCTATAAAATGGGTCAAATTAGTGTTGATGTATTAAAAGGAATTGATTTAGAGATTTCTAAGGGGGAATTTGTTTCTATAATGGGTCCCTCGGGTTCTGGTAAGTCTACTTTGCTTAATATATTGGGTTGTTTAGATATAGCAACATCGGGCACATATGAGATAGATGATAACAGAATTGAAAAGCTAGGGGATTCGAAACTTGCTGATATTAGAAACGAATTTTTAGGTTTTGTTTTTCAACACTTTCATCTTTTATCCCACTTAAGTGCCAGGGAAAATGTAGAATTACCACTGGTATATAGAGGGGTATGGGGGAATGAACGTAAGGTTAAAGCTACTAAAGCCCTTGAGATTGTAGGACTAGGAGATAGACTTCATCACCTGCCATCCCAATTATCAGGTGGAGAAAAACAAAGAGTTGCCATAGCAAGGGCCATCACCATGGAGCCTGCAGTAATACTTGCTGATGAACCTACAGGAGCATTGGATTCCCGTTCAAGTAGCAATATTATGGACATCTTTAAGAAGTTAAACAAGGATCTAGGAATGACTGTTGTTCAAGTAACCCATGATTATGATGTTGCATTACATGGACAAAGGATTTATCACATATTAGATGGTTTAATCGAAAGGATAGAAGAAATACAATCAGGAGGTGTAGTTTAATGTTTCAAAGAATCGGTATGATAGCTTTAATAATTATAGTTGTGCTTGGCGGAGGATTTTATGCATATAACCAGCTTATGCCAACTGAGACAGAAGAAGCTCAGGGACCAGTGTATTCTACTAAGGAGGTTGTAAGTGGAGATATTTCCGTAGGAGTAGAAGTTACTGGATCATTAGAATCTTCTAGATCAAATGGAGTAAGAGTTGGAGGACAAAGACGTTATTATGATTGGGGTACTGCGGAATATAAGATAGATGAGATCCTTGTTGAAGAAGGGGATAGTGTAAAGAAGGATGAAGTAATCGTTACCCTTGATGCTTCCAATATAAGTTCAAAGGTTAAAGAAAAGGAAGAGGAGTTAAGAACAGAGGTTGAACAGCTAGCTAATATGGCTAGTGTAGGTACTGATCAAGTATACAATCTTAACCCTGCAAAGGGTATTGTTTTAAAGGCTCCCATTGATGGTACTATAATAGATATTAAGGCTAAAGAGGCTGAAGAGCTTGAAATTGGCCAAGTTATAGGTAGAATAGTTGATGATGGTACTTTTAAAATAAAAGCCAAGTTGACTAGCACTGAATTTAGTAGAGTTAAAGTTGGAGATGAAGTTTCTTTAAAATTTCCTTTATTTGATGCTTTTTACCCAGGAAAAATTACTAAGCTCAATGCTAATCCTGTACCTAATAATGGAAAAAAAGGAAACGATGAGTCTTATGCCCAGGGGTTTGTTCATATAGCTGAAATAGAAGCAAAAAATCCAGGTTTAGTTCAGAATGGGATGGAGGTAAGTGTGGGCCTTAAGGGTGATAATAGCTATGTTATCTTTTTGAGTAATATGGCTGAAGTAATTGGATTTGCTAAGGAAGAAAAGGTATCAAATACAGCCAAGGCCGTTGTGACAGAGATACATGTTGATGAAATGGAAAAGGTTAAAAAAGGTGATCCTATAGTTACTATGGCAAGTAAGAATATACAGGATACTATAGAAGAAAAATTATATAAGATAAAACGCATAAAACAAGAAATGAGTGAGCTTAAAGAAGGTTTAGATAATCTTGAGGTTAGGGCTCCTGCTAATGGTGTTATTGCTTATATGGATGTACAAGCTGAGGAAACAGTAAGGCCAGGAAACTATATATGTGATTTATTCAATCTTGATTCTATGGAGCTATTTTCACAAATAGATGATATAGATATTTTGAATGTTAAGGTAGATTCACCGGTTAGAGTTACCTTTGATGCTTTACCTGGAGAAATATTTAAGGGTAAAGTAGTGGATATAAGAACGGGTTCAAGGGGCGGTAATAATAATGGTGTAACTAAGTATCCTATACGTATCGATGTTGAAGGTAATGCAGAATTAAAGCCGGGTATGCAGGCTAAAGCGTATATAGATGCTGGAAGTGCTAAAGGCGTTTTATTGGTACCAATGGAAGCGGTCTTTGATGAAGAAGGTAAGACAATGGTAGAGATACTCGATGAAGATGGTAATGCAAAAGCAGTACCAATTAAGCTAGGGTTAATGAATGCAAGATTGGCGGAAGTAAAGGAAGGACTTAAAGAAGGAGATAAGGTAATAACAGGAAGTACTGCTGACTTGCTTCCAAGTCAACGTTTAGGTAACAAGGATAACTTACTTCCAACAAAGGACAAATCAAAGGATAAAGAGGGAAAAGTTAATTAATATGCCGTCTAATAAAGGAGGAATAAATAATGCACGATAATAAAAAACGAGGCTCCTTTTTAGTAAGATGGTGGTTTACTGCAAAAATGGCGTTACATGGAATTTTAGCTAATCCTTTACGTTCTGCTCTCACAATACTGGGGGTTGCAATAGGTGTAGCTTCTGTAGTAAGCTTGATGGGAATTGGAGAAGGTGCCAGAATGGCAGTTGTGGAACAATTTCAAAGCTTTGGTTCTAATGTTATTACAATTACAGCCCATGATCCTTCTGTAGAATTTGATCCAGGGTATAGTGAAGAGTTGGTAGAAAGAGTACAAGGACTAGAAGCGGCTACCCCAGTAGTTAATACTAAATCAAGTATGAAATGGAGAAGAACGAGGGGAAAGGTTGGAATTGTAGGTGTAGATAATGAATTTCCGATTATAAGGGATCATCCATTAGCTATTGGCCACTTTTTTACTAAGGCCCATGTTGAGCAAAGAATTCCTGTGGCAGTCGTAGGATATAATGTAGGAACTAACCTTTTAGGAGGTCGAAACCCTGTAGGTAAATCCCTTACTTTAAATGGTAATACATATAGGATAATTGGTGTACTTAGTCCAAAGGGTGAAGGGAAAGCCGATGATATAGATAATAAAATAGTAGTACCATATACGTCGGCACTAAAGATCGCAGAAAAAAGAACTGTTGATGCTATATGGGGAAAGGCAGCTTCTGAGAAGGATGCGGATTTAGTAATTGTTCAGCTAGGTAGAATATTTAGAAGGAAACTAGGACTAGATCAGAAGGCACCAACCCATAGCTCAGGAGGAGAATCAAGCAGACCCGAGAGAAATGATGATATGGAAATGGGCGAAATGAATGTTATGGATGGCATGGATGGGATGAATTCTATGATGTCATCGAAGCCCATGGAATCCGAAGATCCTAATCCAATTATACAAAGCTCCGGGGATGAGCTTATAAGTATCACCAGTCTTAACCAACTTGTACAGGAGGCTGATAAAGCCAATAGGGTTATGACTTTACTTCTTGGAGGTATTGCGGCAGTATCCCTTTTAGTTGGTGGACTTGGGATTATGAACATAATGCTTGTTTCAGTTACCGAGAGGAAAACTGAAATAGGTGTTAGGAGAGCTTTGGGGGCGAAACAAACTGACCTTCTATTACAGTTTCTTTTAGAAGCATTATATGTAAGTTTGATAGGTTCAGTAGCAGGTGTTGCTGCTGGTATATGGGGGCTGAGTATATTTCAGGGACAAGGCTTTGAAACTGCAGTTAGTTTTAAGGCCATAAAGATAGCAACTGTTGTTGCATTATCTTCGGGATTACTATTTGGAGTATATCCTGCAATATCAGCATCCTCAGTACCACCGGTAGAAGCCTTAAGAAGTCAATAAAAAAAGTATCTAGGGGTAGTATAAACTATAAAATAAGACCTGATTTTATATCAGGTCTTATTTGCCGTATCACCATATTGATTTAGTATGTTTTCTTAGACCATCCACATCCTTTATTATTATACGTCTATTTTGAACATCTATAAGATTATTTTCTTTAAAACTGTTTAATACATGTGTAATAGTGCTTCTTGAACAACCTAGATATTTAGCTAATTCCTCATGGGTGTAAGTATATTGGTAGCCCAGTTTGGTGCCATTTTTAGGTTCGCCCTCTTGAAGTGCAGTGAACCGTAACAGGGTACTGGCTACCTTGCCTATAGAATCATTAAACTTGTCATCAGTTATTTTAAGCATTAATAGACGATATTTTCTAGTGATACTATGGATAAAATATCCATGAATTTTAGGGTTTTTTTGTAGCTCCTTATCTAAAATTTTTCTATGGATAACGGATACAATACTGTTTTGCATGGCCTTTGTGATAACACAGGTTCTATGTCCATCAAAGTAGTCCATCTCTCCTGAAATAGTACCCTTTGGTAATCTAAAAAAGCATACTTCATCCCCATCGGTGCTATATAGAACTTCTTTTAAGCTTCCCTTTAGGACAATATATATTTCGTCCGCATGGGTTGACTTAACTTCCTGCCCTTTCTTATATAATCTATGGTCACCTAATCTTGATAAGTGATTTAAGAAAAAAGAAGTCATTTCATTTTGCAATTTTAAATCAAATAGCTCCTTATACATTTAAAATCCCCCAAACACTAAATCTGAATAATATTATTATACCAGATGATTTGAGGGGATTTATAGATTGTTTTAGTCATATGAAAAAAATAAACACTTCGGAGTACGAAGTGTTTTGGAGTATTCCCTAGGTAGCACTCATTTACGAGCATACTCTAGCAGATTTTACCACAGGACAACTTTATATCTTCTTTATTTTCTACCGCAGCTTCTATTGCATAGGTCAATCCATCTACTATTTCATTTAAGGTCATATAGGGCATGTTTTTTTTATCTATTACCTGTTGTGGTATGTATGGAACATGTATAAATCCACCTTTTATATTTGGATATTTTTTATTTGCTAGATAAAGTAATCCATACATTATATGATTACAAACAAAGGTGCCAGCAGTATTAGACACGTTTGCAGGAATATTATTTTCCCTAATCCTTTTCACCATGGCTTTTATAGGTAGACTTGAAAAATAAGCATTCTCACCATCTTGATAGATGGCTTCATCAACGGGTTTATTTCCTTCATTATCCCCGATTCTTGCATCATCCATATTGATAGCGATTCTTTCAACTGAGATTTCAAATCTTCCTCCAGCCTGTCCAATGCACATAACTATATCGGGGTTTTCAGCTACAATGGCTTTATCTAAGGCTTCAATTGATTTATTAAATACAGTTGGTATTTCTAGTTTAACAACCTTAGCTCCAGCTATTTCATCGTTTAGAAGCTTAACTGCTTCATAGGAAGGATTAATCTTTTCGCCACCAAATGGAGTGAATCCTGTTATTAATACTTTCAAATTATCAGCTCCTTACGACAGTTAAATAACTGCCTTAATATAATGATAAGAAAATTATGTCATAAATATGGGGTTTATCTAAAATGCCAATACATACATTAAAACTATATGTGTAACAAACAGTGCTAGGGCGAATGGAACCTGTGAAATGATGACTCTGTTTTTGTTTTTGGTATCTAAAACGGCGGCTGGAACTATATTGAAGTTTGCTGCCATTGGAGTCATCAGTGTACCACAATAGCCAGCTGTTAATCCTAATATACCAGCTATAGCGGGGTCAGCTCCTTGGGAAAATACAAAGGGCATTCCAATACCCGTAGTAATGACTGCAAAAGCTGCAAAAGCATTTCCCATAATCATTGTAAAAACCGCCATTCCTACACAATATGCGATTACTCCTGCTAGTATATTGCCCTGTGGAATGATGCTTCCGATTCCACTAGCAATTACTTCACCAACTCCGGCAGCCTTAAATAATGCGCCTAAAGCTGTCAATAGCTGAGGTAGTATACTAGCTGCACCTATCTGGAGTAACAAGCGACTGCCATCATAGGTTAAATTAGAAGGGGCAGATTTTGTGATTCCTAGGCAAAATAATATGGATAGAACTGCACCAAATCCTAACCCAACAAGTCCCCCTAAATCCGGTAAAAATTGAGCAACGGAAAAGGCAACTATACCTATAGTTAATGCGGGGATAAATAGTTTGTATCCCAGTTTATTGGCTTCCTTCTGTCTAAATGGTTCCTCTGAATTCTTTAAAGACCCAAATGTAACTTTATTTATTGCAGTTAAACATCCCATAACTAGTATAAGTAAACCAACTAAGGCTGGTGGGAGGTATTTACCTATTATAAATATCAGTCCGAAGATTCCCCAGAAAGTAGCAGTACCTTTTGGAGCAGGATGCTTTTTATCCTTTAAAGCGTATATTGCAGCTGCTATAGATACCAGTCCTGCAAGTACATAAAATATTTCTAATAACATTGACTTCATAGCTACACCTACTTTCCTTCAATATTGTTTGCTTTTCTATTTAGTTTTCTTTCAAGCCTTTTATCAAGTAGATAGTTTTGAATTAAAGCGTATATAAATGCTAAAATAGCTATAGGAATAGCGGCCTTCGATACATCAAGGGGTATAACCTGTATCCCAAGTTCTTCTAATGTACTAACAACTAGTAGTACACCCCCTGATGCAACAAAAACATTTTGTCCAAAAAAGTTTCCTATATTTTCCGCTGTGGCTGAATATCCCTTTATGATGTCTTCTTCCTCTTCACCAACCTCGGCAAAATTAATTTCAGCGGCTCCATGGGCCATTGGATGTACTAAAGGACGGATGAATTGAACATGACCACCTAACCTTAGGGAAAAAACAGCAGCCATTTCTCTAGCAAATGTATATACAGTTAAAACCTTTCCAGTTGTAACCGATTTTATTGATTTAATAAGTTTAGAAGCATATTCCCTTAGTCCATATCTTTCCAAAACTCCTATTGCAGGTAAAGTTAATAAGAACAGTGACATATATCTTGTTTTTACGAATGCAGTTCCAATAATATTAAGAATTTTAACAAATTCAAGTCCTCCAACTAAGCCAGTTACTATACCGGCCACAAGAACCACCGCTATGGTGTTATATTTCTTTATAAAGCCAATTAATATGATGAGAACACCTATAAGCTTTAACATGTATCAGTCCCTCCTTAAATTTTTATTTATGTATGCTTATTAATTAGGGTAATTTAGTAAGCAAGTATGATAGGCCTATCAATATTAAGAATATTATAAATTAATGCATGAATTAAATTCTGTGTTCTAGACCACAATTTTTGAAATTTTTGATAAATTATATTCATAAAAATTTATGAATATATATAATATACCCCATTAAAATAAGAGCAGGTAATCCTGCCCGTTAGACTATCAAATATACTATTGAAGCTGTTTTTTAAAGTTTTTCATTAATCTAAATGAATATTTTTGTTCATGAATGATATGTTCTATTAATGTTTGCCAGATATCATCCCTTTTGGATATTGTTTGTAGTTCCTTCAAGATAGCTATAAACTTCTTATCACATTTAATGAACTTTTGAAGTAGATGTATGATTTCCTTAACTAGCTTTTGATAATAATTCTGAAGGGCACCTTTTTCACATTCCGCAATTATATCGTTTATTTCCTCATTTAGTTCTTTAAAACATTGTCTAGATTTTTTGATTTCCGTAATTAAATCATGACTCAATCTAATATTTCTGCAATCAGCAAACTTAAGTATGAATGTATGATGTTCCTTTGAAGCTTTAGACCAAAAATCAAGTTCCGTTAACACACAATTCAGATTATTAATGATTGTGTAGCAATACACTTTTTCACCTCCCATATCACTGACGCCAGCTTAATAATTTTTTTTCGATATAGGCTACCCCTTGATACATCAATCCCGCTAAAATTGCCAATATAATTACACTAGTCATAACAACATCCAGCTTAAAGATTTGACTTCCATAAACTATAAGGTGACCAATACCAGCTCTTGAAACTAAAAATTCTCCTACTATTACCCCTACCCAGGATAAGCCTACATTTATCTTAAGGGCATTTATTATTGTGGGTATGCTGGCGGGGATTATTACCTTTTGCAATATTTGATATTTAGTTGCTCCAAAGGTTTCAAGCATCTTGATTTTATCGGGCTCCACCTCTTTAAAGCCACCGTATACTCCTAGAACCGTAACCACTAGGGAAATCATTAGTGCAGTAACTATAATACCCCATATTCCCGCACCTGCCCAAACGATGATTATTGGTGCTAATGCGGTTTTAGGTAAAGCATTTAGGATAACCATGTATGGGTCTAGCACTTTGGAAATAAAATCCGACCACCATAAAAGTATGGCTATTAGTGTTCCCAAAATAGTCCCTAAGACAAATCCTACAATTGTTTCAAAGACACTTATTCCAATATGCATAAATAATGAACCATCGGCGGATAGCTTCAAAAATAGTTTCCACATTTGTGATGGATAACTGGTGAGAAAAGTATCTATTAGTTGAAGCTTAGCCAGCAATTCCCACAAAGCAAAAAATATAATGAGTATAGATATCTGGGTAATAAAGATAAGTCTTTTTTTTCTTTTTATATCTTGCAAAAAATCAATATGTTCCTTTGAATAATTGGTCTTAGACATGTATATCTAACTCCTTCCAGATGATGTTGAAATACTCTCGGAATTGAGGTGCCTTCCTGGAGGTTAAAGGGGTTCTATCCATATCTAAAGTTAATTCTATCTCATGTATAGACTTAACCCTCGCGGGTCGGTTTGAAAGTACAATAACTCTGTCTGCCATAGATATAGCTTCTGGTATATCTATGAAAAGACAGAAAATTTATAGGGATTCTTGTGAAATTTAAAGTCCATAAAGCCTTGTTATATGACTTTATTTATGTGTTATAATATGGTGTGGGAAAAGTATATGTTTTTTAGATGGAGGAACTTATATGGTAATCAAAAGAAAAATAATAGCAGCTTTATTTATGATAGTATCAATAATTCTAATTGTTTCTGGTTGTTCAGCTAGGGTAAATAATGAGCCAGTTGCTAAAACAGAATTCGTTTTAGGAACAGTAGTAACTATAAAGTTATATGATAATGCTACTGAAGAAGTCTTTAACAAGGCATTTGCTAGACTAAGAGAAATAGAAAATAGAATGACCATAAATGCCGATGATAGTGAGGTCATAGCTATTAATTCAAATGCTGGAAAGGATTTTGTTAAGGTATCCGATGATACCTTTTATGTAATAAAGAGTGGGAAGCATTTTTCCAGGTTATCTGAGGGTCGTTTTGATATCTCCATTGGACCACTAGTCAAACTATGGGGGATTGGAACGGACAAGGCAAAGGTTCCTAATAAGGAGGAAATAGAAAACAAGAAGATATGGGTAGATTATAACGATGTTGTTTTAAATGAGTCTGAAAAAAGCGTTATGCTGAAGAAATCAGGTATGATATTGGATTTGGGTGGAATTGCCAAAGGGTATGGAGCCGATGAAGTTGTGGATATACTTAAAGACAATAATGTGAAGCATGCAATTATCAATCTCGGAGGTAATATATTTGCGTATGGTAATAAGCCCGATGGAACTGGATGGAAAATTGGCGTTCAAAATCCATTGTCAGAAAGGGGAGAGTATTTAGGCATAGTGCGGGTATCGGATCAAACTGTGGTTACCTCTGGGGTATATGAAAGATATTTTGAAGAAGATGGTAAGAGGTATCATCATATATTGGACCCACATACAGGATATCCTGTGGAAAACAATGTTGTGGGGATCACAATAATTGCAAATAGTTCAATAGATGCCGATTCCCTATCTACATCTGCCTTTGCCCTAGGACTTGAAAAAGGTATGGAGCTTATTGAAGGGCTAGGGAATGTAGATGCTGTATTTGTAACTAGGGATTCAGAGGTTTATATGACTTCTGGACTCAAGGATAATTTTAAACTAGAGGATACTAGATTTAAGATAGTAAATAGGGATTAGTAGAACTAAAATTTCAAATAACGAAGAAATTTTAGTTCTGAGAGATCCCTTTATCTTATTAAAATAAGTGAATAGATCGGAATGATTAAAATCATTAAAACAGTTGAAAGTCCAACCATGTATGAAACATATTTGGAGTTGGCGCCATAAAATTCTGAGACCAAAGCTGCTTGGGTAATTATGGGCATAGCTGCTTCTACAATGAAAACATTGCCTAGTAAAGTAGGTAATTCAAATATCTTAAGGCACATAAACATTATAAATGGAGCTACTAAAAATCTTCCAATTAGGATTAAAGCACTTGTAAGATCCAGCCGCATATCCTTAATATTTATTGAGCATATAACTATACCAATAAAGAACATAGATAAAGGAGTAGTTAGATTTCCAATATATCTAAAGGAATTTATCATGAAATCAGGTAATCGTATATCTACAAGCACGAGGAGTATTCCGATTATAAATCCTAGAAATGGAGGAGAAAAGATTTTTCTAAGGGAATCCATTTTAGAAAAAGCTTTATCTATATTTGAGCCGTTTTTTCTTATGTTATACACTCCTAAGGTCCAAAATAGGCTTGTATTAGCAAGGTAAAAGAGGAATACATAGGTGGCGCTATCCTCGCCAAATAATGAAAGATTCACAGGAAGGCCGATAAAAATTGAGTTTGAAAAAGCAAACATTACATAAAAAATTCCCCTTTTTTCCTCATCAATCTTAAAAATGCGTGCTATAATTACGGCTATTAAAAATGCTATAAGGATAGATAAAAAAGCTACTATTATACCGTTTAATGAATTAAATAGCTTTTCCTTGCTAAAACGCATTGGAATATTTACAATCATCATTAAAGGTAAAGAGACATTTACAACAATCTTAGAAAAAAGCTTACTGGTGTCTTTATTTAAAAAACCCTTCTTTGTAAGTAGAAAACCTGTACCTATCATCATAAAGATAGTTAATACACTACTTAAACCATTAAGCATCTACATTCCACCCTTCTTTAGAACATGGCAATTACAGATAATAATGATTATAACATATAAAAACACCAAATAAATTAGTAATTGAGCAAATTGGATAATTACTTTCTATAAAAATATATTAAACCTTTAAATTGCTTATCTTTACATGTAGTTTAAAAATCATATATCTACAAAGTTTATGGTCAATATATGGCCGTCCCAGCTTATCCCATCAATCAACATATGGATAAGCTTTTTCTTTTCTAAAAAATTTAAGGCATCAAGATTGCTTGGAAAGTTGTTTATTAGGTCTAATATTAATTTTAAGCTTCTTTCCTTAGTATTTATTGTTCTAATATTTTCGTTTGTATGTTTTGCATTATTTTTTAGTTTTGAAAGCTCATTATCAAATTTTTCTATTTGATTGATTATGTATTTTGAAGCCTTGGAGTTTTCAGTTTCGGATAATCTTAATGTTAAGTTGTTTATACAGTTTTTATAGTAATTAATTTTATTTTCCTTGGTATATATACTGGCTAGTTCTTTACTGGATAAGGAATCCAGAGTTTTTCTTGTTTTGTAGAGATTGTTATATATGTCTCTTTTATTAAATTTAAATTTTTTTATTTCATTGAGTATTAATTCATCGGCAGTTTTTCCGTTGAGATTGCTAACATTACATTTTGCACCTCTAGATTTTTCCTTTGCCATACATTTATAGTAATAGTAGGTTTCATTTTTTTTGCGAGATATAGATATTCCCATTTTAGAGCCACAGCATTGGCATCTAAGTAAATTTGTAATTAGTCCAGTTCTTCCAGTACCGGCCCGAGGAGCTTTTCTACTATTGCTTTTTAGTAGGTTTTGTACTGCTATCCAATGTTCAGAGGATATAATCCCCCTATGTAATGCTACTGAAACTATCCATTCTGATTCATGTCTTTTTATTACTTTATTCTTCTTTTCATTATGTCTATTATAGACCATTAATCCATGGATACCATCAAAATCCTCTTTTTGACTAGCTACTTTAGAGTGAAGAAGAGAAAAATATTCGTATATTGCTTTATCAGCAATAGTATAGACTGGATTTGAAAGTATAAACCTCAATATGCTTTTGTCGAATGCTTTATTGCTTCTAGTTTTTATGTTGTTCTCCAAGGTCCATTGATGAAGCTTTGTAAGTGAGCCTAATTCAAGATATTTATTATATAAAGCTTTAACTAGCTCCAAATCCTTTGGTATGGCAGTTAATACATATATATTTCTTTTGTTATCATCATTATCATAATATTCTACCTGCTTACTTTTAAAGCCCGTAGGTGTTCTGCCCCCAAGCCATCTTCCGGTTTTGGCTAGATGATACATATTATCCTTTATTCGTTCTGATATGGTTTCCCTTTCCAGTTGAGCGAAGACAGAAGCTATATACATCATAGCACGGCCCATTGGGGTTGATGTGTCAAAGCTTTCCCGTATGGATACAAAATCTATATCGTTATCCCTAAGTAATTCCACAAGTCCAGAAAAGTCAGATATATTTCTACTTATACGATCTAGACGGTAGCATATCAGCACATCGAACTTATGCTCCAATGCATCCTTGAGCATTTTCTTATACATGGGACGGTTAGTATTTCCTCCAGAATATCCCTCATCCTCATATATCAGATAGTGTTCTACTGAAAAGTGCTTTTTTCCATGCTCTTTGCATAATTCAATTTGATTTTGAATAGAATTCCCCTTACCAGTAAACTTGGATTTGCGTGAATATATAGCTATAACAGAAATAGCTATCACCTCTTTTAAATATGAAATTGAGATTGATTTTCTTTTTATTAAATAATACAGAATATGCTCAGATATTATTACAAGGAAATGAATAGAACAAGCTCATTCTATAATATTATTTATTTAAAGGGAGGCAGGAAGATGGCAAAGGATATACAGGTCAAGGTAAATATCCCAAGGGGAGAAAATATGGAGGAATCAATAGCCAAGGTTTTAGGAGAGATAATTATGGCAAGAATAGATGATTTGCCAGTGGAGTATAAAGGATATGTGCTAGAAAAGGTTTTAGAAGAAATGAAGGGAAGATAAATGTTTATTCGTAGATATATTGACTTGGATTTTTTGTCTTTTTGTAGATATAGCTTCTGCTATGTCGTGGGTTACTAAAACCGCTGTTTTCCTTTCCCTTTTAAGTATTGTGCCCACTTCATCGGCTACCTTAAGTCGTGTCTGATAATCTAGTGCAGAAAAGGGTTCATCCAGGAGAAGTATTTCAGGCTCCGTTGATAATGTTCTTATTAGGGCTACTCTTTGTCTCATACCTCCTGAAAGTTGACTTGGATAATGTTTTTTAAAATCCTTTAGGCCATAGGTTGTCAGCAAAGCTTCGACCTTTGATATGTTTTTTTGTGTTAGGTTTTTTTGTACTTCTAGTCCAATAAGCACATTTTTAAGAATAGTACGCCATTCAAAAAGATTGTCATTTTGAAACATATATCCTATCTTCTTATCATATTTTTTTACTTCTTCGCCATTTATTAAAATTTTACCAGAGGATGGCTTGATAAGCCCTGCAATTAAAGATAATAGAGTGCTTTTACCGCATCCACTTGGTCCAACTATAGATACTATTTCACCTTCATAGACCGATAGAGAAAGATCGCTCATAGCTAGGGTTTCTCCATCTAATGTGTGATATGTCTTAGATACATTTTGTATGTCCATTACTTTATGATACAACTGGATATCCTCCCATCAAAAAAAGTCATAATATAGTCTATTCGTAATATTTGGATTTTGTGAATAAGTTAATATTTTTAAACAAATACATCATTTTTTATATGGAATACTAAGCTATGTGCATCACTTTCAAATACTCAAAAAACTTATATATTAATACCTATTTTATATTGACAATTAGGGCCAAAATCATATATAATTCTTCTGGATATGTTTAGTTAATCTAAACAAAAAGTTTAGTATAAATGTGTATTCGTATATACTATAAATATTTATATAGAAATTCCATGGGAAACTTTAATTTATATATAAAAGACTTTTTACGAATCCCCGTGGATTTTAAATATGTATAAATTAATATTCACTTGGGAATTTCTACAGGTGTAAGACTTAATTATGATTAATTTAAGGAGGTAGATAGATGGCCCCAAATATTATTCAGCTCAGAAATGTCTATAAGAATTTCGGAGGACATAAAGCATTGATAGATGTAAATTTCTGTGTGCGTAAAAATGAGTTTATAACTTTACTTGGACCAAGTGGTTGCGGAAAAACTACTACACTCAGACTTATAGGTGGGTTTGAGTATCCCACATCGGGAGAAATTTTATTTGAAGACAATAATATTGCTGATCTTCCACCCTATAAGCGAAAGGTAAATACAGTTTTTCAAAAATATGCTCTTTTTCCCCATCTGAATGTGTATGATAACATTGCATTCGGGCTAAAGGTGAAGAAGATGGATAAGAAGCTTATGGATAAAAAGGTCAAAGATATGTTGTGCTTAGTGAACTTAAATGGATTTGAAAAACGTTCGATAAATTCACTGAGTGGTGGACAACAACAAAGAATTGCCATTGCTAGAGCATTGATAAATGAGCCCGATGTTCTTTTGCTTGACGAACCCCTAGGGGCATTGGATTTAAAGCTAAGAAAAGGAATGCAGACTGAGCTTAAACGTATACAGCAAAGTCTTGGAATTACATTTATCTTTGTTACCCATGATCAGGAAGAAGCATTGACTATGTCTGATACAATCATAGTCATGAAGGATGGAAGACTTCAGCAGATAGGTACTCCAGAGGATATTTATAATGAACCTGAAAATGCATTTGTTGCTGATTTTATCGGAGAAAGTACCATCGTTGATGGTATAATGCATGAAGACTACTTAGTTGAATTTGCAGGATGTAAATTCAAATGTGTAGATGAAGGTTTTGAGAAAAAAGAAAGCGTCGATGTAGTTATTCGTCCTGAAGATATAAAAGTAGTAGCTCCTGATGAAGGAATGTTAGTGGGGATGGTAAAATCCGTGATATTTAAAGGTGTTCATTATGAAATACTTATAAAAACTGGTAATCACTTGTTTAAAATACATAGCACTAAAATTGCACCAGTAGGTAAAAAAGCTGGACTTATAATAGAACCAGATGATATACATATCATGAAAAAGGAGAGGGTAATAGATGAAGAATAAATTAATTACCTATCCTTATATGATATGGATGATACTATTTATCGTAGTTCCAATATTTTTGGTATTATCCTATAGCATAACCTACAAAGATGATTCAGGCTTAACCTTTACTTTAGCGCATTATAAACGATTTTTTGATCCTCTATACATTAATGTGTTTATACATTCCATCAATTTGGCCCTTATTAGTACCGTTATATGTCTAGTTTTAGGTTATCCTATGGCTATGATTATAGCAAAAGCTTCTAATCGGAATAGGAATATGATGGTTTTATTCTTTGTAATACCTATGTGGATGAATTTTTTGCTTAGGACCTATGCGTGGATGAGTCTTTTGGAGCGAAGTGGATTAATAAATAAATTTTTAAAGCTATTGCACTTGCCTACACTAAATATTATGTATACTAATGGGGCTGTAGTATTGGGTATGGTATATAACTTCTTGCCATTTATGGTACTACCCATATATTCTGTGCTTATTAAAATAGATAGAAACCTCATTGAGGCAGCTCAAGATTTAGGAGCCAATGAATTAGAGGTCTTTTTAAAGGTGACCCTTCCATTAAGCTTACCTGGAGTAATTTCAGGATTCATAATGGTATTTATGCCTGCCATAACCACCTTTGTAATTTCAAGGTTGCTCGGTGGAGGCCAGTTTACTTTGATTGGAAACCTTATAGAACAACAATTTTTAACTGCGGGAGATTGGAATTTTGGTTCTGCAATATCCATGCTTATGCTTATGTTGATACTCCTTAGTTCACTCATTTTAAGCAAATATGATAAAGACAAGGAAGGAGTGGGATTGTGGTAAATCGCTTTTTAAAAAAGCTTTACAGCTTTTTGATTTATCTATTTTTATATGCTCCTATCCTTATCCTAATAGCATTTTCTTTTAATAATTCAAAGTCACGTGGCAGCTGGGGGGGCTTCACATTAAAATGGTATGGGCAATTATTTAAGGATTCTCAAATAATGTCAGCCCTTTATTATACTATAAGTATTGCTGTGGTTTCTTCTGCTATTGCTACCTTTATTGGAACTGCCGCTGCTATAGGAATACATAGGATGAATAAAAAGCAAAAAAACCTTATTATGAACTTGACATATATACCAGTACTTAATGCGGATATCGTAACTGGAATTTCGCTAATGATTTTATTTATTTTTTTAAAGTTGCAACTTGGGTTTATTACTTTACTTATTGCCCATATTACATTTAATATTCCATATGTAATTTTGTCGGTACTTCCAAAGCTCAAGCAACTTGATAATAATTTATATGAAGCCGCCCTAGATCTTGGGGCTACACCTTGGTATGCAATAAGAAAAGTTATACTACCCGAAATAATGCCTGGAATAATTACAGGGGCACTATTTGCCTTTACACTTTCTATAGATGATTTTGTTATAAGCTTTTTCACTACAGGATCCGGTGTATCTAATTTATCAATTATCATCTATTCCATGGCTAGAAGGGGAATAAAGCCTAAAATCAATGCTTTATCAACCTTAATGTTTGGTACGGTTTTAGCATTGCTTTTAATAATAAATAATAGAACCAATAAAAATCAACAAGGAAAGGGAGATGTTAGTTGAAAAGAATGATGAAAAAATGTGTATTGATTTCTTTAGCTGTGCTTGTGATTGTTTCTTTAGCAGCATGTCAAGGAGAAAAAAAGGTTACGATTAATGTGTACAATTGGGGAGAGTATATTGACGAAAGCGTTATTGGAGAATTTGAAGAAAAGCATGGTATCAATGTGAATTATGAAATGTTTGAAACAAATGAGGCTATGTATCAAAAAATAAAGCCAGGTGGAGTTAATTATGATGTAGCATTCCCATCGGATTATATGGTAAGCAAAATGATAGATGAAGATATGCTTTATAAGGTGGATTACAGTAATATACCTAATTATAAATATATTGATGAAAAATTTAAAAACCTTGAATATGATGAGAATAATGAGTATTCTGTACCATATATGTGGGGAACTGTAGGCATTTTATATAATAAAACTATCGTAAAAGAACCAGTGGATAGCTGGAATGTATTGTGGGATGAGAAATATAAAAAGCAAATTCTTATGCAAGATAGTCAAAGAGAAACCATAGGTGTTGCACTGCAAAAATTAGGATATTCTTTAAATACAAACAACTTAGACGAGTTAGAAGAAGCAAAGCAGGAGCTTATAAAGCAAAAACCATTGGTGTTGGCGTATGTTGTTGATGAGGTAAAGGATAAAATGATAGGTGGAGAGGCAGGTTTAGCAGTAGTATGGGCCGGTGATGCCGTTTTTATGATGGAACAAAATCCTGATTTAGCCTATGCTGTGCCGAAAACAGGAAGTAATGTTTTTGTTGATGCTATGGTTATACCTAAAACCTCAAAGCATAAAAAAGAGGCTGAAATGTTCATAAACTTTATGTGTGAAACGGAAACAGCATTAAAAAATACTAACTTCATAGGATATTCAACTCCTCATACTGAAACAAAGAAAATGCTAGAGCCAGAGATTGCTAATGATCCTGTAGCTTATCCCGATGATGATATACTAGAAAAATGTGAAGTTTATAGGGATTTAGGAGAAATGGTAAAGGTATATGACCGTATTTGGACTGAGATAAAGGCCGCAAAATAATATATATAGAACCCACTTATAAAGCTGCATTTTGATTTTTCAAATAACCAATGCTTATAGGGTATTCGATGAGTGAAAATGCAAAGGATTTGTTGGGATTTCTATAGTAAGAACCTCTTTCGTTTTATTGAAAGAGGTTTTTATTCTTAAAATTCATTCCTATTACGCATACTCTTCTTTGCATTTTTATTGAATTTCTTAGTATTTACATTGTTATTTGAAAAATCATTTGCTCCTAATTCCTTTGACATTTCATATTTAAATTCATTTAAAGCTTTTCTAGCATTTCTATCGGTTTTTTTATGGGACATCTATATAACCTCCTTTAACTGTATAATGTAAAACTAATATTATTTTTTCCATTTGGGTCTCCATGATGCATGTAAATATTACCTTAGAAAATTGCATGATTTTGACTTGGCTAAGGTCATAATATATATGGTATAACTTTGAAGATTTTAAAACTATATCATAGTGGATAGTTTTTGTAGTTGTTTAGATATATTAGGGAAGAATAAATAGGACTGATAGAATAATTCATATTTTAATAGATGTCATTATCAATTGATAATAAATTTCCGAATGAAAAAGATGTTGCAAATTAGAAAATACAGCGTTATAATATAATATATAGTCAGAAATTGGATTATCAATTGAAAAGAAACTTTGTATTAATGTACAATTCGTTACTATGGGGGTGTAGGAATGAATAGGGAAGAAAAAATAAAAATAGCAAATAAAGTATCTTTTATCACAATAATAGCAAATATCATTTTATCAATAGTAAAGGTTATCATAGGATTTATAGGAAAAAGTAATGCTATTATTGCGGATGGGTTTCATTCATTGTCCGATGTTTTTAGTACGGTTATTGCTTTAATAGGGATTAGGCTTGCTAGTAAAGCTGATGATGAAAATCATCCCTATGGACATGAGAGAATTGAACCAGTTATGGGAAAAATTCTTGCAAATATTTTGCTTTTAACAGCATTATTTATGGGATATAACGGTATAAAAAGTATTACCCAAGGCGATTATACTGTTCCAGGTAAAATTACCATATATGCTGCCGTTTTTTCTATTGTAGTTAAGGAATGGATGTATAGATATACGGTTAAAGCGGCAAAAAAAATAGAAAGTTCAGGCTTGCTCGCCGATGCTTGGCATCATAGAACCGATGCATTATCCTCTATAGGTAGTTTAATAGGTGTTACTGGAGCTATATTAGGCTATCCCATATTAGATTCTATAGCTGCGATTGTTATTAGTGTATTTGTTGCAAAGGTTGCTATGGATATTTATCTTCAATCTGTTAAGGAGTTAATTGATTCATCGGCAGATCAAGAAACCATAAATGATATAAAAAAAATAATACTTGGAACTGAAGGTGTTATTCAGATAGATGATTTAAAGACAAGAATGCATGGGAATAAATTATATGTTGATTTAGAGATTTCTGTTAACAAGGACTTGTCACTGTCGAAGGCCCATGATATAGCAGAAAATGTACATATCAAAATTGAGAAGGGTATAAGAAGAGTAAAGCATTGTATGGTTCATGTGAATCCATTTGAAGAGAATTAATGGGCATCGATATCCACAAATTTAAAACTTTACTATATCAATAAAGGTCGAAATCCTTTACAAATTTTTGTAAAGGATTTCGACCTTTATTGATATTAAGAAACTGTGTTTGGATTCATCTTGTTTTTAGATAATATAATAGCACCTATACCTACCAGTATTTGACCAAGACAAATGCCTAGAAGTATGCCTATATAGGAATATATCATTTTTCCTAGTACTGCAAGGGGAAGTACTATGACAAGTATCCCTATGACATTTAGCACAACAGTCCAAATAGGGCGTCCAATGGTGGTGAATGCTTGGCTCATCCAATTTGTGATATTTAAACCTATCATTCCAAATATCATTATCCATAGGTAATGTGTGCTATATAATACCACTTCCTCGTCGGTTGTAAATATACGGGACACGGGCTTGGCCAGAGGAATAGATAGGGCAAATACTATTACTCCATATATTAATGCAAATTTTATAGCCATCTTTCTCGTTGTATATACTCTATCATAATTTTCGGCTCCCCAATTTTGACCAATTATAGGGATTAGAGACAATCCTACTCCTGCAGTTATTATTGTTACAAAGCTTTCAACACGAGTACCCACAGCGATTGCTGCGACTGCGGCTGTGCCACCTGATGATGATACCAATGCTGTAAGCACACTACGTAATAATTGAGGCATAAAAAGCACAGTAATGCTAGGCAAGCCTATTTTTAAAATGTTTTTCCATGATTCGAAGATTTCTTTCTTACTATTAAACTCAAACGACAGTAAGTGGTGATGAAAATGTGTAAATGATAGTGTTACGATCATACCTATTAAACGTGCAATAACGGTTGCCAGTGCAGCTCCTCGTATGCCAAGTCTTGGAAATATCCAATACCCATGGATAAGAAGAGGATCTAATATAATGTTGACTACTGAACATACGATCATCACAATAAAGGGGCGTACCATGTCTCCACTTGCCCTCATACATGAATCACAGACAGGGGGAGTAACTACCAAGACGACAAAGCTATACCATATTAGCATGTAGTCTTTAACTAAGGCCAAGGTGTCGGAATCTGCTCCTAGTAGTGTGAACACTTTATCCATGCTAAATATTCCTATAAGGCTAATGAACATTACAAAAATTAAGGACAGCAAGATTCCATCCGTAGCGATACGTTGCATTAGATGATGGTCATTTGCACCCTTTGCACGGGAAAGAAGTGAGGCAGCACCGCTGCTCATACCGCTTGAAATCCCTCCTACTATCATAACCACGGGGAATGTGAATCCCATAGCGGCGAGTGCATTAGTACCTAATTGTGAAACAAAATAGGTATCGGTCAAATTAAATATAGTAAATGAAAACATACCCGCTATGGAAGGTAATGCTAGACGCAGCATATGACTTGGTATGCTGCCCGTTAGTAAATTATGCTTTTGCATATTTTGATATTCTCCTTCATGCGTATTTAGTTGACAAAAAAAATTATAAACCTTATAGTAACTATAAAGTCAATAGCAAATACTAATATATTTTTAAAATATTTGAAATATAATGAAGGAAGTTGATGTCATCATGAAAAAAGGATATAGGATAGGGGAAATATCTAAGATCAAAAATATAGATGCTCAAACCCTAAGATATTATGATAAAATTGGCATATTGTCCCCTAAAATAGTGGACGATAAAAACAATTATCGGTATTATTCCCTAGAACAATTTATAGATGTTGATCGTATAAAGTTTTACAAAATATTAGGATTGTCTTTGGAAGAAATAAAAAAATTTAAGGATATCCATAATGTTGAGGAAGCATTAGAAACCCTTAGGTCACAAAGGAAACAGATGGAAAACAAAATCGAAAAAATGCAGGCTGTGGCAAAAAACATCGAGAATATTATAGAAACCATAGAGGGCACAAGTGAGGCTGGGGAAAAACAAATACAAATCAAAAATTGTGGTTCTTTGTATGGCATTATTGGAGATTGCCAAACAAGTAATGACTGGTATGAATTTGAAACTAAATTACTGGAGCTTACTAATAATTATCCTAACTATTCGGAAATTGGACATAATCATGGTTTATCATGTATCCATAATGAAAAGTATTTACATTGCACCAGAAATAAGTATATGGAAAAGATAGCAATCCCAATTAATCAACGATTTATTAATGATCCAAATGTTCAGGAGTACCAGCTTGGTATGTGTATAGTAGCCTACCATAAAGGGCCACACCATAGAATAAAGGATACTTTTTTAAGAATAAAGGAATATATTAGTATGAAACAATTACAAATAAGAGGAGATATTATTATTACATCAATTATTAGCAGCTTTATAGTTAATAATGAAAATGAATTTTTAAATGAAATAAAAATACCTATAGAATGGGATCCGACTAACTAGTAGAAATATCTTGACTTTTACTAGCTGGTCTGATCCCTTTTTCTTTCCCTCAAAATTGGTCTAGATAAGCCTATAACTAATATTTATACTTTCTACTAGGAGTATAAATATAGAAATTGGTCAAGACTAATCATAGGTAAATTCGGAGGGGAAAATCATGAATAAAGAGGTTATTTCTGATAAGCAAGGAATATATCTTGTGATCATATTACTAGTGGGTTCATCTTCAATAATGGTAATGGGGATTCAAGCTGGAAAAGATGCATGGCTAGCTGTTCTTTTGGGGATAGCTATATCATTTCCAATAACACTTATTTATGCTAGATTGCACTTTATTTTTTTGGGTAAGGATTTGTTTGATATTCTTGAAATTTGTTTTGGGAAGATTATAGGCAAAGGAATCTGTTTATTATATGTATGGTTTACTTTACATCATGCAGCATTAATTTTGGAGAATGTAGGTACATTTATCAATACAGTTTCATTATATAGAACCCCTATAGTTATACCAACAATTGTTATTGCCATTATGGCTATGTGGGCGGTGAAAAAAGGAATAAAAGTAATGTGTGAATGGATAGTTTTTTTTCTTCCCATAATTGTCATTTTATTAGGTGCGTTTGTATTTTTATTGATACCCAGAATGCGTATAAATAATGTCCTACCTGTTATGAACAACGGAATAATACCCATAATATATGGAGGAATTTCAGTTTTTACATTTCCCTTTGCTGAGACATACGTGTTCACAATGATTTTCACTCGTTTTGATAATAAAAAATCTCCTTATAAAATTCATATAACTGGTTTATTGATAGGGGGGTTTATGATGTACACAATTGCTTTAACGAACTTATTAGTTTTATCGGTGAATACAGTCTCAACAGTATATTATCCTACCTATTTAGCCGCTACCAGAGTAAAAATTTTCAATGTTCTACAAAGATTCGAAGTGATAATAGGTATAGTTTTAGTATTAGGAGCATTTATGAAAATAAGTATATTTCTATTTGCCTCTTGTAAAGGGGTAGCTAAAACATTTGGATTTAGAGAATATGGATTTATAGCTTTACCCATGGGACTGATGTCAATTAATGCAACCTATTTTCAAAATGATAGTATTATGGAAATATTTGAATTTGCTGAAGGAATATGGCCATATTATTCATCTGTATTTCAAGTGATTCTGCCATGTATTATCTGGATTGCCGCTGAAATAAGGAAAAAACAATTGAATTAATTCAACTTTTCAACTCTGATTCCTTCTTGCTAAAAATTGTCAAAGGAGAACAAAAAATAGTTATATAAATGATCTTGTTTTCACTAATAATAATTACAGGAACAGTACAAATTTTAAAGGAGATTAAGGTAAATGCAATTAAGTAGTCTAATTGGTGAAGGAGAAAGAATAGGAAGGGAAACACAAAAAGAATTTTATAATCAAAGAGGTATTGAAGAAAAGGGAAATAGATGGATTGGTAAAAGTATTTCATATTTAGAAGAAAATTATCCAGAGAGTATTTTGACTAGTGATTTTATAGTAGAAAGTGAGAAAGTAGACAAAGACTATGGTGATATGGTTTCTATCCTAAAGGGATTAAGGGATGTTGAAGGCGAACTAGGTTCGCTTGATGAGTAATGACTTAAAAGTAAAGGATGATACTATGCGAATAAATGAAAGCAAGGAAGTAGAAAGATTTATTGACGAATATTTTTCACCCCAATATATATCCTTAGCCAATAGGCGGGACTTAAGTAATACAAGTGGTGTGGGAAAGGATTGTATGTTTGAAGGAAACGTTAAAAAATGTAAAAGAGGGGATTGTATAGAGTATTAGAAGCTTAAAAACAGATATTATTTATATAAAAAACACTAATAAATCTTTTATACCTTGATTTATTAGTGTTTTTTATATAATAGTATCTTTTTTTGCTATTGTCCACTAGGGGGCAAAAGATATATAATAGGGGCGGAGGTGTTTTTATGGTAAAAGAAGCCATCTTAGATTATCTGATATATAACAGTAGGGTTTATTCCACTAAAGAAATAGATATATGGCCAAATACAGAAAGGGTTTCCATTTACGAGGTCATAAGGATAATAGATGGAATTCCTTTATATTTAGAAGAACATCTTGAAAGGCTTGCAAAGTCTGCTAAACTTCTCAATGTAAAACTGAATAGAACCTATGAGGAATTAACCGATGAAATTAAGAAATTAATAGAGATAAATGATGAAAATAATTTGAATGTAAAAATATTATGTGTTGCAGAAGGTGGAGAAGTTGAAGAACTTTATATATACTTTATAAAAAGTTTTTATCCTCCTGAATTAATGTATAGAGAAGGTATACATACTATAGCCTATGAAAGTGAGAGACAAAATCCAAATGCTAAAACCTTTAATGGAAGCTTTAAAAAAGGGATAGCCATAGAATTAGAAAGAAGAAATGCATTTGAAGCCTTACTTGTCAATAATGATGGACAGATAACCGAGGGAAGCAGATCAAACCTATTTTTTGTAAAGGATGAAAAACTCTTTACCTCCCCTGCCCATGAGGTATTACTTGGAGTTACACGTTCTAAGATTATAGAATTATGCAGCCAGAGCAGCATAGATATTATTGAGCAGGAGATATCCTTAGATAGTATAAGTAAGTATGAAGGAGCTTTTATAACGGGAACCTCAATTAATGTACTTCCTATTAAGAATATAGATGGAATAGGATTTGATTTGTCTAAAAATGATATTATTAATAAAATCATTGAAATATATGAAAAGGATAAGCAAAATTATATAAATAAAAGGAGAAATATTTAGGCATATGAAAAAATAAACGGGACTAGTAATATAGGATGAAAAGTTTATTTTTGAATCTGCCTTAATTGAGTAAATTGTATAATCAAGATGAAGGGGAGTTGGTTTAAATGGAAAAATTAGTACAAAGATTTTTAAAATATGTAAAGATTGACACAAAGTCTGACCCAAATTCAGCTTCGTGTCCGAGTACAGAAAAACAGTTTAATCTAGGAAAGGAACTTGTCAAGGAACTTCAGGAACTTGGTTTAAAGGATGCAGCTATGGATGATAATGGTTATGTAATGGCTACATTACCATCAAATACCGATAAAGACCTACCAAATCTAGGATTTATAGCCCATATGGATACTAGTCCTGATATGACAGCGGAAAATGTAAAACCTCAAATTATTAAGGACTATGATGGCAATGATATCCTATTAAATGGTGAGAAAAATATCGTGTTATCCCCAAAGGATTTTCCAGAGCTAAAGGATTATATTGGAGAAGATTTAATTACCACCGATGGAACTACACTTTTAGGTGCCGATGATAAAGCAGGTATAGCTGAGATAATGACTGCTGTAGAGCATCTCATAAATAATCCAGAGATAAAGCATGGTACTATAAAAATAGGCTTTACTCCCGACGAAGAGGTCGGAAGGGGAGCAGACAAATTTGATGTTGAAAAGTTTGCTGCGGACCTTGCTTATACAGTCGATGGGGGACAAATCGGAGAATTAGAGTATGAGAACTTTAATGCAGCCTATGCTAAGATTAAGATAAATGGAAGAAATGTACATCCAGGTACGGCTAAAAATAAAATGATTAATGCAATATCAATAGCTATGGAATTTAATTCAATGTTACCTACAAACCAAGTTCCCGAATATACTGAAGGATATGAGGGATTTTATCACTTGCATGATATAAAGGGTAATGTAGAAGAAACCATTCTAGAGTATATTATTAGAGATCATGACAAAGAAAAATTTGAAGAAAAGAAAAAAAGAGTTGAGAATATTGTAAAATATTTAAATGGCAATATGGGAAAAGGTACTGTAGAATTAGATATGAAGGATCAGTATTACAATATGAAAGAGAAAATAGAGCCTGTTATGCATATAGTAGAAATCGCTGAGAGGGCTATGAAAGAGGTGGCGGTTAAACCTATAATCAAACCCATTCGAGGGGGAACCGATGGTGCAAGACTTTCATATATGGGTCTTCCATGCCCTAACCTTTTTACAGGAGGCCATAATTTCCATGGAAAGTTTGAATATATCTCAATAAATTCTATGAAGAAATCAGTAGATGTTATACTTAAGATAGCTGAACTTTTTGCAAAATAATAAAGGGCTGTTGAGAAATTTAGGTTTCTCAACAGCCTAAAAGTTATACTTTAACACCTTTATCTTATAACTAATACGGGAATACTGCTATGCAGTACTACTTTGTTTGTAACACTACCTAATAAGAACCTTTTGCTCCTTGACATTCCGTGGGTACATATGATTATTAGGTCACAGCCTTCCTTTTCTGCTACTTCTAAAATAGTAACTGCAGGATCACCTAAAGCGGTTTTAGTGGTTATTCTTATACCGGTTTCAGCAAAGGCTTTTTTTGCATCCTCCACAATTCTTTCTGCAATTTTTTCAGGATTGTTTTTTTCATTTTTGGACATGACGGGATCATATAGCCATCCAAAGGGAGGCGTCAAATCTTGAGCGTTAAATATGATTATTTCTGAGTCGAATTTTTGTGCTATTTTTTTAGCATGATTATAGGCTTTAGGACAGATTTCTGAACCGTCAATAGGCAAAAATATTTTTTTCATAGGTATACCTCCTCAAAGTATATTTATATCATTATTATTTATTATTTAAAGTATAGTTATGAAATAAGTTCAAAAAAGAATAAAAAAGAAAAAAATTAATGAAAAATTAACAAAAAAAAGAAGGAATTCTAAAAAATGTGTATAATATTAATAATAATCTAGCAATCCAGGCTCTATTAAGTAGCTTGGATTATAGTAAATCTATTTGGAGGATCTATATAGATGATTGATAATGGAAATGAATTGAGGGAATTAATATCATTGGTTGAAAAATTTGTTGAGGTTGCAGACGAATTAAAAAGAAATGGAAGAATAGATCAAGAACAATATACGTATATAACTAAAAACAAGATAGAGTTTTTAATGGAATCTAAGGAATTAATGGAGTAATACATGTAGAAAATATTTGTTAAAGGGATGTGTAAGAATGATGAGCTTCATTCTCAAGCACCCTAGGGCTTAAAAAAAGATTGTCTTTTGAGACAGTTCTTTTTTTGCCTATGATTTTCCATGAAAAAATCTGACCGAAGGGAAAAAACTAATATTTTTGAGCTTTCCTATGGAAATTTTGAAATTCATGAAAAGATGACTAAGGGTAAATGATATACTATAAAGAACAAGCTGAGTATTATAAAGGTTAAAAATTACTAATATAGGAGGCAGAAAAGATGGCATTAAATTCTTTTTCCCGTACAGAGTTATTAATAGGAAAAGAAGGAATTAAAACATTATCGAAAAAAACAGTAGCCATATTTGGAATAGGTGGAGTTGGTACCTTTGTGGCAGAAGCTCTTGCCAGATCAGGAGTTGGAAGATTTATATTGATTGATGATGATGATATATGCTTAACCAATATAAATAGACAAATACATGCACTTAGAAGTACCGTTGGTAAAGCAAAGGTTGATGTGATGAAGGATAGAATATTAGATATAAATCCTAAAGCCCAGATAACAACCTATAAAATGCTATATACAGCTGAAACTGCTGAGCAGCTCCTAGATAATACCTATGATTATGTGGTTGATGCAATAGATATGGTAAGCTCTAAATTAGATCTAATAGAAAGATGTTATAAAAGAAATATACCTATAATGAGTAGTATGGGGGCTGGAAACAAATTAGACCCCACTAGATTTGAAATAGCTGATATCTTTGAGACATCTATATGTCCTTTGGCCAAGGTGATGAGAAAAGAATTAAGAAAAAGGGATGTCCATAATTTAAAAGTTGTATATTCCAAGGAAGTGCCATTGAAGCCCATTGAATTAGAATCCGATTGCAAGACAGATTGCATTTGTACTAATCAGGAAAGAACTTGCACCGTAAGAAGACAAATTCCCGGCAGTATTGCATTTGTTCCTTCTGTGGCAGGATTAATAATAGCATCTGAAGTCATAAAGGATTTGTTGAAATAAGAGATTCAGTCTCATATAGCATAAGTTAATAAATACCCATGTATAAATAATAATCCTTTAAATGAAATAATTACAAAGAGGAAAATAAAGAAATATATCAAATAGTTATTTAAGAACTTCTTAATTATAAAAGCGGCCTTAGTCGCTTTTATTTTGTTTTTAAAATCAAACTATTTTTCATAAGCAATTGTACATAGGATTGCTATACTAAATTCATAGGAAAAAAGTGTTAAGTTTGGATATGTACTTGATTGAAGGATGTTTAAAGTGATATAGTTATATTAAGAGAGTTTGTCCACAAACTGTTAGGAGGGAATTTTGTGAAGAGAATTGTTGCGGCTATTTTAACTTCAATTTGTTTGATAAGTACAACTACAACAGCTTTTGCAGCTGAGAGTCAATATTTTAAATTTTCGAGCTATAAAAAGGGAATGGATAACACGGATATAAAGGTGATTCAAGAAGCACTTAAGAAGGATGGTGTTTTTAATCATAATGAATTAACTACATACTATGGAACTATTACTGAAAATGCTGTGATAAGCTTTCAGAAAAAATATGGCTTGACGGCCGATGGTATAATTGGAAAATCTACAATAGATAAGATGGATTCTTTAGGGCTTTTTACCCATGGAAATCTTTCTTTAAGGGTATATAAGCCGGGAATGACACACTCTGATATAGAAATTATCCAAGAAGCACTTCGTGATATCGGTACCTATAAAGGAGATAGCATTACTACGTATTTTGGCTCAGTAACAGAAAAGGCAGTTAAAGATTTTCAAGGTATGCATGGATTAGCTTCTGATGGAGTTGTAGGTGGGTCAACAATAAAGAAAATGGAGATCTTGGGACTAGTAACCCACAATATTGGTGTTTCAGGGGTTTTAGGTAATCTTACATTAGCTAAGTATGAAAAGGGGATGTCCCATCCCGAGGTTAAAATAATTCAGCGGGCTTTAAAACAGTGCGGAACCTTTAACGAAGATAGTTTCACTACATATTTTGGTTCTGTAACAGAAAAGTCAGTAAAGGATTTTCAGCGTAAATATGGACTAGCTGTGGATGGAGTTGTAGGGGGAGGGACTCTAGAGAAGATGAAGTCCCTTGGATTAATAAATTTTACAGTTAGTAGGGGTAGTGCAAAAAGAGGAGCAGGAGAGTATTTAGATTGGAAAAATGTAAAGAAGTTGCTTGTAAGGAATAAAACTGTATTAACGGTTAAGGATTTAAGTACTGGTTTGAAATTCAAAGTAAAGGTAACTGCTGGTTCTAATCATGCAGATGTAGAGCCTGTATCAAAAAATGATACAAATGTCATAAAGAAGATATGGGGAGGCTTTAGTTGGGAGAGAAGACCTGCATTGGTATATTTAAATGGTAGAGTGATTGCAGCTTCTATGACAGCTATGCCCCATGCTGGAGTTGAAAGCAAGCCTGCTGGAAAGAATGTGTCCGGTAGAAGTGGAGGATATGGTTATGGATATAACTTTGATTTCATTAAGGGGAATGGAATCTCTGGACATTTAGACATTCACTTCAAAAACAGTAGAAGGCATAAGGATAATAAAAAGGATCCTAAGCATCAGGTATGTATAAAGAAGGCTGCAGGCATCAAATAATAAGTACAATATTTTTTGATTATATAAATAAATTATATTTATATCCATATATTATGACTTGAATTATGGATTCGATGTTAAAATACTGTTACAGAATGTAATTTGTGATTAAGATAGTATGATTTGTGGTATAATCTACAATAAGGGAATAAGTGTTATATACATTATAGTGATAAATAATTAGTTTTATGGGGGGTAGACAGAAAAATGAAAAATATTAAAGCCCTAGTTGTTGGGGGAACATACTTTTCAATTATTTTTGGAATCGCTGGTTTTATTCTAAATATGAGTAGCCATGTCGTTAATATAAGATAGTTTGTAGCAATACTGTCTTATGTATCTATAGATATAATGAAAACATTTAATGATTACAGAAAAAATTAAATAGTTATGAGTTAAAGCTATAAGAAACCTTCATAGGGAATCTTATAGTTTTTTTGTTTTGAATTACTATGAATAATATGGGATATATAACAGAAAATATTAGTAACTTTATTATAAGAGGAGGACTAAAATGAAAAGAAAATACATGACTTTTTTATCGTTGCTATTAGTTATAACGCTTGTAGGAATATTTTATATAGACGTATGCTATGCAAGAACCCTATACTGGGGAACTCGGGGAGGGGATGTGAGGGAAGTCCAAGAAAAATTAAAGAGATGGGGGTATTATAGGGGAACTGTAGATGGGATATATGGAAAAGAAACCTATAGAGCAGTAATTAATTTTCAAAGAAAAAATAGATTAAGGGCTGATGGATTGGTAGGAGATGGTACAAAAAAAGCTTTGGGAATTATAAAAACTAGAAAAACTCCAGCCTATAACAAGCTCACTGAGACAGCCCAAAGAAAATTAAAGCAATGGGATTACTATAAAGGAGCTATAGATGGGATTAACGGTAGTCAAACATATAATGCAATTAAAAAATTCCAAAGGAGAAATGGTTTAAGGGTTGATGGATATATTGGAGCCCAAACTAGTAAAGCCTTAGGAATATCCCAAAGAACTGCAAGTAAAGGATATGCAGCCACAAGTAAGGGGGTATCGAAGTCTGATGAGGTAACCCTCTTAGCTATGGCAATAAATGGAGAGGCTAGAGGTGAACCCTATGTAGGACAAGTTGCAGTAGGTGCAGTCATCCTTAATAGGGTTAAGAATCCCTCCTTCCCGAATTCCATCCCGGGGGTTGTATATCAACCACTGGCCTTTGAAGCAGTATCAAATGGACAGGTATATAAGCCCATAAAATCAAGTGCTATGAAAGCAGCTAGAGACGCTATGAATGGTTGGGACCCTACAGGAGGAGCATTGTATTATTGGAATCCTACAAAGGCAACTAGTGGATGGATATCCAGACTGAAACCAACTCTTAAAATCGGAAAACATGTTTTTGCAAAAAAATAGTAGGGAGGGACTAAGGATGAGAAATATATTAGTAGGTATGGTCGTTTCCCTTTTAATAATATTGGGATTGACATTTAACTGGGGATATAACCAGCATGACCAGCTTAGTAACTATAACGTATATGTTGAAAATCAGTTCAGAAGGATGTTCTATGATTTAGTTGGAAATGTTGAAAATATACAGTCAAATCTTGCTAAGGTAATGGTTTCTGCAACACCAAAGCAAAACGTTCTATTATTTACTGATCTGATGTATAAGTGCTATGACGCCCAAGAAGGGTTAACACAGCTTCCAATCAAACATAAAGATGTTAGTAAAACCCAGAAGTTTTTAAGTCAAGTAGGAGATTTTAGTATGGCAATGTCTAAAAAATGTTTAAAGGGAATACCATTAACCCAGGAGGATATTAAAACAATAGAGGAATTACATAATTATTCTAATTATTTAGCTCAAAGCCTTTTAGAGCTTCAGAAGGGTATTAATCAGAATGATATCAGATTGAATGGTCTTGTAATACAAACAAATAAAGAATTAAATAAGACAAATGATAATATGCTCAACACCAGTTTTTTAAACGTGGAAGAAAGAATGCAAGAATATCCCGAATTAATATATGATGGACCCTTTTCTGAGCATCTAAAGAATATCAAACCTAGGTTAAAGGGAGAAGAAATATCAAAAAATGAGGCAAAGGGTCTCGCTAGGGAATTTTTAAAGGATAATAAAAAATATATCGCCACCATAATATCGGAGACAGAAAACACAAGATTCCCCGCTTATGTTATTGAGCTGAATGAAGAAAACCAAGAAGGATATATAACGTTGGCTATAACTAAGAAGGCCGGTAAAGTCATATGGATGCTAAATACAAAACCTTCTATTGATAAAACCTTGAGCCCAAAGGATGCTATTCAAAAAGCCAAGGAGTTTTTAGAAAAGAATAGTCTAAATAATATGGTTCCAACTTATTCTGAAGAATATGATGGAGTGAGCGTTATTAACTTTGCATATAAGCAGGATGATGTACTAGTTTATACTGACTTGATTAAGGTAAAGGTAAGTTTAGAGGATGGGAGTATTGTAGGATATGAAGCCGATGGATATTTATCAAACCACCATAAAAGAAATATAGAACAGCCTAAAATCTCCCAAAAAGATGCTATAAATATGATAAGTCTAGATGCAGAGGTTAAAAAGATCAGACTAGCTATTATACCCACGGAAGGCTCTAAGGAAGTTCTATGCTACGAAGTTATAGCTGATTATAAGGAAGATTCCTTTCTAATATACGTCAATGCTTTAAATGGAGAAGAGGAAAGAATATTACAAATGATCATAAAAAAACAAGGTATATTGATGATGTAGTATTAGGTAAATTCGAAAAATAAACTGGCTATTTCACCTATCCTTCTGACTTTTTTTCATATGCCTTACTTTTTTACATATGCAGAGTGGCCTTCATTTTTATAATGTATGGGGGCCATTTTAAATTCCTTTAACCTATAAAGAATTCGTAGATTATATATTTAAGATATGATAAAATTAATCTCAGATTATTTGTTTGTATGTTTATGAAAGATATATGGAGGAGAAAAAATGAATAATTACAGTGCATTTGAGATAATAGGCCCTAGAATGATTGGACCCTCTAGTTCCCATACTGCTGGGGCAGCTAGGTTGGGAAAGATCGCGGGTAAGCTGGCAAATTATGATGTTAAAAGGGTGAAATTTATACTTCATGGATCCTTTGCTAAAACATACAAAGGACATGGGACAGATAGGGCCCTTATGGCGGGGATTTTAGGTATGAAGGAAAGTGATGAGAAACTCAAAAATTCCCTTAAGATTGCAGAAAATAAGGATATAGACTATGAATTTTTGGAGGATGATTTAGGAGAAGTTCATCCAAATACAGTTAAGTTTATGATTGAAAAATCCGATGGAAGAAAAATAGAACTTATGGGGTCATCTATCGGTGGGGGAAACATAAAAATCATTGAGTTGAATGGGTTAAAGCTTGAATTTACAGGACAGTATCCAACTATCATAACTAGACATTCAGATCATCCAGGTATTATAGCAAAAATCACAAAAATTTTAGCCTATTATAAAATTAATATAGCCTTTATGAGTGTATATAGACAGGATAAGGGACAGGATGCATTTATGGTAATCGAGTCCGATAATAGGTTAGAGCCTAAGCTAGTTGAATATATACAGAAGTCCGTAGACGAAATAAAAAATATTTACTTGATAAATTCTATATAATCTATAAGGAAGAAAGGAATAGTCGTATGAAGTATAAATTTAATAGTGGTGAGGAGCTAGTAGGGCTTTGTAAAAATTACGATAAAAAGATATGGGAGATTATGATCTTAAGGGAAGTTGAAAATTCAGATAAGACCAAGGAAGAAATTTTCAATTTGATGAAGGAAAATCTATATGTGATGAAGAAAGCCGTTGAAAAAGGACTTACACAGGATATTAAATCTGTGAGTGGTCTTGTTGGAGGAGATGCAAAACTGCTTAGACGAAGATATGAAGATAAAAAAACTGTTTCCGGAAGTAGAATGCTTAAGGCAGTGGCTAGTGCAATGGCAGTTTTAGAAGTGAATGCATCTATGGGACAAGTGGTAGCGGCTCCCACTGCAGGTTCCTGTGGAATTTTACCTGGAGTTTTGATAACTATTGGTGAAGAGCTTAGTGTAAATGAAGAAAAATTAGTTAATGGTTTATTTACTGCTTCCGCTATTGGACTCATTATAGCTCAAAATGCCACTGTTTCTGGTGCTGAAGGTGGGTGCCAAGCTGAGACTGGAACTGCTTCTGCTATGGCGGCAGCAGCTGTTGTTGAAATCTTAGGGGGAAGCCCTGAGTCAGCCCTCCATGCATCTGCAATGACAATAAAAAATATTTTGGGATTAGTATGTGATCCTATAGCCGGTTTAGTAGAATGTCCATGTGTAAAGAGAAATGCCATAGGAACAGCAAATGCACTGATTTCAGCGGATATGGCTTTAGCAGGTATAGAAAGCATCATACCCTTCGATGAAGTGGTTAATGCCATGTATAGGGTGGGAAAATCTTTGCCAATAGCTTTAAAAGAAACGGCATTGGGTGGATTGGCGGCTACCCCAACGGGTAAAAGAATAATGAATGAAATTTTTCATACATAGGCTATAGATTACGTTCGGAGGATTGTATTATGAGAAGCACAAGAAAATTAGTAATGCTGGGGTTATTTATATCAATGGCTCTAGCCCTTAATATATATGAAAAAATGATACCTGTACCCTTTATAGCACCTGGAGCAAAGCTGGGACTTTCCAATATAATAACCTTGACTGTCCTTATGATCTTTGGGTTTAAAGATGCCTTTATTGTACTCATAGCTAGGATATTATTAGGCTCAATATTTGGGGGAGGAATATCGGGATTTATATATAGTGTTTCAGGTGGGATACTGAGTATTTTAGCCATGGCGTTTATTAAAAGACTGGGGAAGGAAAATGTCAGTGTAATAGGAATAAGTGTTGTTGGGGCAGTATTTCATAATATAGGACAATTATTGGCAGCAGCCCTTATTATTAACAACATAAATATATTTATATATTTACCCATACTATTTATTGCTGCAATAGGTACGGGTATATTTGTTGGCTTAACAACAAAGTATCTTTTATTAGCTTTAAAGAGAATTACTAGATAGAAAAAATTAAAGGAATGAGTAAGATACCCAGTTTATTTCTTCAATGTGTCGCAAGCTATATAGGCTAATTTTTCTAATATGACCAGAAATATTGTATTGATTAGGCCCTCGTATCTTTGATAAGCTATATGATAAAGGGGGTTTTTGAATGGAAAGAATATTAAGATTATTAACTGGGAGTAAAATAATATCTATATCCACAGGTTTTATACTGCTTATAGCAGGAGTGTTATCAAGAATTCAATTTGCCCATAGTAGTGGAGTTGTAGGGTTTATAATACCACTAATATTTATTTCTTTAAGTTTTGGCACAATTTTTTCTGCTATTTTCAAAAGTGAGAAAAGAAATGTCAAGGGGCTATTTGTAAAATCAGTACTTGCTCCATGGGCAATAGTAATTGCCATAACATCATTAAATAGGTTGGGAATCGATTCTCCAATGATTAAGGCAGGTTCGTTATTTTTAATAAATATAGCATTTTTTAATAAAGAAATTAGTAAGGCTTCAGATCAATAAAAGATAGCTTTGGGATAAAACCCTAGCTATCTTTTATTTTTAAATATATAGTAATTGACACCATATTATCCGAGCATTTAATAATAGAGTAAATTGCATAATTACCTTCTATAAAAACTATCTATTATATATAGTTTGAAAATCTTCAGAGCTATACCATCAAATATGCTTATATCTTAAGGAATTAAATCAAAGACGATATTCCCATATTAGATTTAGCCAAGTAAGAGTTATGTAATTTCCTCAATAATCAATGAAAAATTTTATAGATTTATGAATATAAAAGTATATAGGAGAAATTCTAATTATATGAGCAAATTGCATAATCGCTTTCCATAAAAGCTATCTACCCCATGTAGTTTTAAAATTTCAAAAGCTATAACATCAAATATCCCTATGTATTAAGTAATTACACTAAGGATGATATTCCCATATGCGGCTTAGCCAATTAAAGGTTATGCAATTTCCTTGTATAAAAATAGTGGAGGTCAAAAAATGGATAAAAAATATGTTATTGTATGTGAAAATAATTCTATATCCCAGCCAATGAATAGAGTTAAGGCAATAAATATGGCAAAAGAATATGGGCAAGAAGGAAAAAAGGCATACATAGTTACTAAGGAAGAAGGGGAGAGAATAAAGAAAAGTGGTAAGTTTTATACACCTGAGTGGGAATAATCAAAGTAAATAAAGCATCTTGTTGACTTTGTCAACAATCTGAGCATCTTGCTTTTAAGCAAGATGCTTTATTTATTTCGAAAAGTCACAAAAGCCTAAAAACACAACGGAACACAAATAAACAAATATAAACAAAAAGAAACAAATATAATATTGCATAAAATATTGACTGAATATAGGCAAAATGTTACAATTGTATTGAAAATATAATAGGAAAACGATAGTAATGATTAATGGTTAAGAACTAATTACTTGAGGGAACTGCATAACTCTCACTTGGCAGAGGTGTATAATATTTTGCTATGTATAAATTAGGATTTACCCTAACTCCTCCATAGAAGGTGATTATGCAATTTGCTCAATCAAGTATTATTATTTATATTTTTAAATTGGAGGGATTAGATTTGGAGAATATACATCCTGTTATTCAAAAAATTATTGATGTAGCACCTTATTTTTCAAAGGGTAGAAGAAATGGTTTTATGATAGGGATTACAGATTTAGAAAAAAACTTAAAATATTTTCCAAATGAAGTTATAGATTTACAGATACAACCTAACTCAATGCTTCCCCCCGATGATCCTATGATGAAGGTGATGAAGACAGGACAATCCTTAGAAATAAAGGTAGAGAGAGAACTGTATGGGATTCCATTTAAAGCTATCTATATTCCGATAAAGGATGAAAATGGGACAATAGTGGGAGGCGTAGCATTAGGATATGAACTTGAGGTAGAAGAAAATATAACTAATATTAGTGAAGGACTTTTAGAATCCATAGAAAACATCTTGGGGTACATAAATAAAATATCCAGTGGTTCCAAGAGCCAAGAGACTATAAGTGAAGATATGGTGGGAACTGTACAAGGCTCCGAAGATAATTATAAAAAGACAGACGAGGTTTTAAATTTTATAAAAATGGTTTCAAATCAAACCAATCTTTTAGCATTAAATGCACAAATAGAAGCAGCTAGGGCAGGTGAAGCTGGTAGAGGTTTTAGTGTTGTGGCCAATGAAGTGAAAAAACTTGGGGCTTCTAGTGCCGATGCAGTTAATGATGTCAGAACTATACTAGAAGAAATAAAAAAATCGAATCAATTAACAAAAAGCTTAGTTGAAAAGAGTAGATCCATATCCAGCGAGCATGTCGAAGATATAGAGCAAATATTTGCTGCTGTTCAAGAATTAAATAGCTTAATTATTTCTTTAAAGGATTTAGCTAAAAGTCTTTAAATTAAAATAAAAATTTAAGTGTGTCAAGCCTCTGGACTTTTGATCAGATTTTTCTATAAAAAATAAGACTCCTGTTTATGTTCAGGAGTCTTAGGCTGCCTAACAACCCGAATTTCTTCGTTGTTGCTTCACCCAAGAACCCTTACGTATGTCTGTATACGCTACGGCCTCTCGGTTTCAGCACGCCTCGAACTTCGAATTGTTAGGCAGCCTACCATCTTGTTGACTTTGTCAACAATCTGAGACTCCTGTTTATGTTCGGGAGTCTTTAGTTTACCTAACAAGTGGAGATTTTTCCTTGTCGATAAAACCCAGAATCCTTACGTATGTCTATATACGCCGTGGTTTCTGGGTTTTAGTAGGCTTTGAACTTTAGATTATCGGCCTATCATATTGTAGACTTTGTCTATAATAATAAAGCTAAATAGTAGCAAAGTATACTCTAAGCTTTTATCACATTATCAAGTTTTTTTCTTTTCAGATCATGTATATAGTAAGGTATATATATGAGGGTGAAAATAAGGAACATTCCCGCTACTAATATTGGAATATAGTATGGATATGGAGGGAAATAATCAAGTACTGATGATGCCAACGGCTTACTTCTCAGATATGAATAATTTCCATCAACTATATAATTAAATATTCCAACAAAGGCCAAATATATATAACTCCAGTGGAATGTCTTCTTTAAGGATTTTAGTGTAGGTTTATATTCATAGGCAATTATCATGAAAAAGGTAGCAATTAATATTGCACCGTGACCTACAAAAAATTCAATGAACATCCAATGGGGAAATAGAAATCCCCCCGTATCAGGAAATAAAAGGGCTTGGCTTGCACCTCCTAATCCCCAAAAATAAACTACTTGAAAAATAGAGTAGCTTTCTTTTAAGATCATAAAAATACAAAGTATAACAGTTATTCTACATAGATATAATGGCAATGATTCTTGGATAGTAAATACTCCCCTTTCAATATACCAAAAATGCAGAAAAAAGGATTGGAGAAATAGAATGAATGCCAATACTCTTCCTATTTTTACTCTAGTATTTGGTTCTCTAAGCCTCTCTTTATTAGAAAACATCAAAAAAATAAGACCTAGAATAAAGCATAAAGTTAATATATGGCTTTTAGAAAAAGAATCATATATACCCCTTCCCACAGTATTATTCCAGAATAAGTTCATGTCAAAAATATCACACAAAGCAAGTCTACCCTTAACAACAGCAAATAATAGTAACAACCTGATTTACTCCCTTCATTAACGACAAATTATTTCATTATCTATTATAATATAACAATATAAACATTAAAAGTGGAAGAATATCATAAATAATAAATTTAAGAAAACATTAAGAATATCATATTAACCATCAATTTGGATAAATTTATCAAAAAATGTATTGACAAAGTGCGACTACAAGCGTAGACTGATTATAAACTACAAATGTAGTCGAAAGGGGGTGAAAATGATGAAGGAAATACCGCAAATATCAGATTCAGAATGGAAAATTATGAAGATACTTTGGGAAAAATCACCACAGACAGCTGGTGAAATCATTGAAATATTAGGGGAGAGTACTAATTGGAGACCTACTACTGTGAAGACATTGATCAGTAGATTGGTAAAGAAGAATGCCGTGGCTTTTGAGAAAAAAAACAGATATTATTACTATTTTCCTTTAGTAACTGAGTCAGAGTGTGCTAAGGAAGAAGGCAAGTCATTTCTAAGAAAAGTATATGGAGGGGCGTTGAAGCCAATGATTGCAAATTTTTTAGAAATCCAGAAATTATCCCAAGAGGATATTGACGATTTGAAACGGATTTTAGATGAGAAGAAGGATTGAAGTGAGGTAGCTGTATATGGATTATTCAAAGATATTATATTGGTTGGTAGATACATCCATAAAGGGAAGCTTTTTGATAATAAGTATCATATTAATTAAATGGCTTCTGAAAAATAGTTTGGGGGCTAGATGGCATTACAATATATGGTTCTTAGCTTTGATAAGATTGATAATACCCTTTGCCCCCCAAAGTTCAATTAGCATTTTTAATATATTCACCCTTGGTGATCACAAAAACATTATATCAGAAAACTATATGAAATATAACCCAAATGAGATCATTAGTTGGTTCAATGGTAAAAATATGGAAACTGAATTATTTAATGATAATTCACCCCTGACTTTGAAGGGTATATTTTTTCAAAGTAGCAATCAGTTCAAGTTTGTTATGCTTTGGGCTGTAATCTCAATAATATTATTAGCAGTTATCGTTTTGGCAAATATGAAATTTGGATTATATATAAAGGAAAACAGTTTTGAGGTAAGTGACAACACAAAAAAAATACTAGAAGAATGCAAAGGGAAAATGGGAATTAATACAAATTTACCTTTGATAAAAACAAGTGCTGTAAAGGCACCTGCACTTTATGGACTGTTTAGACCACGATTGTTATTACCCCTCAATATTGAAGGGCAGATAGATGAAAATGAATTAAGGTTTATATTCTTTCATGAGTTATCTCATTTTAAAAGAAAGGATATTTCCACATTTTGGCTTATGAGCTTTATAAAGGTACTATATTGGTTTAATCCTGTTATTTGGTATGGATTATATCAAATGCGTCAAGATTGTGAAATTTCTTGTGATGCTTTAGCCCTTTCCTATGTTGATCATGATGATTGCAAAGGATATGGGCAAACCATAATTCACTTAATACAAAATACTGCACAGCCTTTAAAATACATTGGGGTGGCTGGAATGCTAGGATCAAAGAAACAGCTTAAAAGGAGGATGAAAATGATAGCTTTATTCAAAAAAAATGCTTATAGATTGTCAGTTATGTCAATAGGAATTTTAATATTGATGGGATGTATGTTTTTAACTAATGCCAAAGAGGAAATTCCTCAGCCAGATACCTACGTAGAGGAGAATATTCCAGTGAAGGATGAAGGCGAGAAGCTCTCAGTTTCTATTAAAGATGATAATGAAGTAAAAGAGGATAGTGGGCAAGGGGATTCAGCTAAAGGGGAAGCTACTAAAGAAATGATATGGCCATTGCCTAATTATACTAAGATAACAAGTCATTATGGATGGAAAGTACATCCTATATTGAAAAAGAAAAAGTTACATACGGGTACAGATATAGCAGCGCCTCTTGGGAAATCAATTGTTGCGGCAGCAAATGGGAAGGTAATATTTTCCCAGGAGTATGGGCCCTATGGTAATACAATAATTATTGATCATGGAGACGGAATTGTTTCTCTTTATGGACATTGCAATGAATTAGTAGCAAAAAAGGACCAAAAAGTAAATGCAGGAGATGAAATAGCAAAGGTAGGTAGCACAGGGATGTCTACAGGCCCACATTTACACTTTGAAGTAAGAAAAGACGGAAAAGCAGTAGACCCCTTCAAGGGATATCTTGATAAAAAACATATAAGTAATTAAGGAGATTATATAATTCTTATTTGCTTAAATTGCATATGTGGATATCATAATTGGTGTAATTTTAGACTAAGACCATTGCGGTTGAAATCGCAATGGTCTTAAATAATTTTATATTCATAGGGACTTTAAATCATACATTATCCACTTACTTTTCCATAGCCTTTTCAGCAAATTCAGTAGTAACTATTTTTTCATAGGGGGCTCTATTATCAAGTCCTATGGCTTGATCTATAATATCCATCATATGATTTAAACCATCTTCAGTTAAAATCAAGTCAGGCTTCCATGTGTCTTGAGATCTATATCTTTCCACTAAAGCAGTAAGGATTTCTAAATCAGCATCCGGGAAATGTGGTTGTAGAGATTTTGCAATCTCTTCAGTACTATGACTTTCCACCCATTTCATTCCTTCATAGATCCCATTTGTAAAGGCTTGAATCACCTCAGGATTCTTTTCAATATAGCTTTTCTTAGAACAGTAGCAGGTATAAGGTATATATCCGCCTTCTTCGCCTATAGAGGCCACTATATATCCAGCACCTTCATTCTCCATCATTGTTGCCGTTGGTTCGAAGAGGGTGACATAGTGACCTTCTCCTCCTTTAAAAGCACCGGCCATTACTGCAAATTGAATATCCGTTCTAACTGTGACATCCTTACCAGGTTCTAGACCGTGTTTTCTAAGTACATATTCCAAAGTCATTTCAGGCATACCGCCTTTTCTTCCACCTATAATGGTTTTTCCCTTAAGCATGTCAAAATTAAAGCTATCAGCCTTTTCTCTTCCCATCAAGAAGGAGCCATCCCGTTGGGTCAACTGTGCGAAGTTTACTGCGTAATCCTCCTTGCCTTGGTTATAAACATAAACTGAGGCCTCTGGACCCATAAAGCCTATGTCCACTTGATCAGATAATAATGCGGTCATAGTTTTATCGGCACCCTTAGTATTTAAAAATTCTACTTTTAGTCCTTCTTTTTCAAAGAAGCCTTCGGTTAAGGCAATATACTGGGGTGCATAAAATACGGAATGGGTTACTTCTGCAACTGTAACCTTTGTAAGCTCTTTTTCGCCACATCCTGTTATAGCTATGGATAATATCAACACTATAGATATGAACAGGGAAATAGCTTTAAATTTTTTCATTCAAATCCCTCCATAATAGAAATTTGCCTATAATTTTATTATATTCAGGATTTTTTTAAAGGTTACAAATGAAAGGATAAGGAAATTGTATAATAGGTCAATATTTAAAGTCTAATTTTGGTTGGGATCGTAATCTAAATAATGATACTTGTCAAATATATTCAATAATTGTAAAATAATAGTATGATTATTCAAAAAAATAGCAAGTAAGGAGTGCCATGTGGATTATAAATATTTATTAGAGATTATTTTAAAGTTCAAAAATCAAGGGATAATAGTAGTCGATAATAATGCTAATATTGTCTATTTTAATGAATCCAATGGAAATATTTTTGAATCAGATCCCAAATATGCTATCGGTAAAAATGTACTTGATATTTTTGATGGAATAACTAAAGAAGAAAGCACAATTCATCGTGTGCTAAGAACTAACACACCTATAATTAATTATGTCCATACCTTTAACAATTTTAAAGGTAATAGAGTAATTTCCGTTACTACTACCATACCTTTGTTTAAAGACAATGAAATAATTGGGGTACTAGAAATTTTAGAGGATATAAATGATTATAAAGAACTTTATAGAAAAATATTAGAACTTCAAAATGTTGAAGGGAAATCAAAAATAAATAATGAAGATATCAAATCAAATGGAACGATTTATACATTGAATAATATATTAGGAAATAGTTATAAAATACAAGAATTAAAGAAAAAAATATATAAGATCGCCGATAGTTCTTCTCCCGTATTGGTTTATGGGGAGACGGGAACGGGGAAGGAACTAGTGGCTCAATCAATACATAATGCTAGCTTTAAAAGAAGGAAAAAACCTTTTATTGCACAGAATTGTGCTGCGATACCTAGAAATTTACTGGAAAGTATACTTTTTGGCACCACTGCAGGTAGTTTTACTGATTCTAAAGAAAAACCTGGGATTTTTGAATTAGCTGATGGGGGAACATTGCTATTAGATGAAATCAACTCTATGGATATTGATTTACAAGCTAAGCTGTTGAGAGTTTTACAGGAAGGCATGATTAGGAGAGTCGGTGGTAATAAAACCATAAGAATAAATGTTAGGGTTATTGCATCTACTAATATACCTCCATTAGAAGCAGTAGAAAAAGGTGTAATAAGAAAGGATCTTTATTATAGGTTAAATGTTATCTCATTAAATGTTGCCCCTTTAAGGGAAAGAAAAGAAGATATACAAATATTGACAAAGCATTTCATTGATATATATAGTTATTCACTAAACAAGGAAATTGTAGGGATATCCGAGGAATGCCTTGAAAGATTATATGAATATAATTGGCCGGGGAACGTTAGGGAGTTGAGATATACTATTGAAAATATAATTAGTTTCCTAGATGATAATAGGATTGAGGTATATAATTTGCCGGAGTATATCAGAAATATTAATAGGGAGTCAAAGAAATTATTAAAAAATGAATTAATAAATGAAATCGATGAAGAGGAAATTCCTCCACTTAAGGATACCGTTAAAGATATAGAAATAAGAATCATAACCAAAGCTCTTATAAAGACAAAAGGGAACAGGGCGAAGGCCGCTAGAATTTTAAAAATTCCTAGGCAAACACTGAATAGCAAGATAAATAAATATGGGATTGAAGAAGAGTATGGGGTTAAATTAAAAAAAGTATTAGAAAAATAGAAAAAGTGATAAAAGAATCTCGCAGTTTTAATAACTGGGAGATTTTTTTATTTTAAAATATAAATTGCTTTATATCACCCACTATAGAAATTATAAATGGGTTTTATGATTTTAAGTTCAAGGGTGGAGCCTATGACAATAAAAACATGACGAAAAAAATACAAAACGACGAAAATATTGCATATTTTAGCGACTATAATTCAGACAAAATATTCTTGCAAATTAAAAAATTCTAAAATTTCAAAAATGATTTTCTTCTTATTGAGAGAAATCCATTGAGAATAGTCATACTGAAGTGTAGGTTTAGACTCCCTTCTAAAATTGGCATAATAATTGCTTTTAGCTATATAGTACCCCTAATAAATCCACATTCTCGTTTTGAATAGGTAATGCTTTTAAAGTATTTAAGAGATTAAAATATAAAAGAAATATTGGGATTTTATATATAGAGCAAATTGCATAATTACCTTCTACAAAAACTATCTACCATATGTAGTCTAAAATTCTTCAAAGCCATACAGTCAAATATGCTTATATCTTAAGCAATTAAATCAAGGATGATATTCGCATATGCAACTTAGCCAAGTAAGAGTTATGCAATTTTCTCTATGTCTAAATATAAAAATAGGAGGCAGGATAAGATGATAGATAAGTTTATTAATGAATTTAAAAAGAATAATATCGATGGTATGCTTATCAGTAATCCACATAATGTGAGGTATTTAAGTGGATATAAAGGTGATGATTCATATCTGCTAATGACTGAAAAAGCAAAATATCTCATTACAGATGCACGTTATACGGAACAAGCCGCTGAGGAGTGTCCAGGGTTTGAAATCATAGACTGGAAAATAGTAGGTGGGAAACTAAGTACTGCAATTGATCATATAGCTAAAAAAGAAAATATAGAACTATTGGGCATAGAACCGGAAGCTATTAATTATAAACAATTTAGAGATTTAGATAATATGGTGTCAGCTAAGCTTACTTGTACAACCAAAATAGTTGAACAGTTAAGAACCATAAAAACACCTAAGGAAGTGGAGTATATAAAGAGAGCATGTGAGATAGGTGATAAAGCTTTCGAGAGAATATTGAATGATATTAAAGTAGGAGTTACAGAAAAGGAACTATCTGCAAAGCTAGCTTATTATTTAAAAATGGAGGGGTCAGATGCTAGGGGCTATGAAAATATTCTAGTATCAGGTAAAAGAACATCCCTTCTACATGGCATCCCATCGGATAAGAAAGTGGAATATGGAGATTTTGTTTTGATGGATTTCGGAGCAGGATATAATGGCTATTTATCGGATATGACTAGAACCGTTGTACTTGGGAAAGCAAATGAGAAACAAAAAGAAATATATGATATTGAGAAAAGATCCGGGGAAGAAGCAATCAGTGCCATAAAAGCAAAAAAATCTACAAAGGAAATATACTATGCTTCTTTGAAAGCAATGGAAAAAACAGAATATATAAAATATCATTATGGGAGTATTGGACATGGTGTAGGTTTGGCAGTTCATGAAGAACCCTATATAAGTCCACTATGTGAATACATACTTGAAGAAAACAATGTTATAACCATAGAACCAGGTATATATATTCCTGGGTGGGGAGGAGTGAGGATCGAGGAACAAGTTTTGGTTACTAAAGAGGGTTGTGAGATTTTAACAAATTCACCAAAGCAATTGATCGAGATTTAAAACTCATAATGTAGACATAAGGAATGTAGAACGAATCTTAGAAATAATATTGTACTAGGGAGGTGTAATAAAAATTTTATAGAGACTTTATTGTATATGAATAAGATAAACAGAAATTGAGGAGGAAAATAAATGAAAAATATAGGGAGAATATGTGCATATCTTTTAATTTTTATTTTAGTATTTAGTTTGATAGGATGTAAATCGAAGGATACACAACCAACTAATAATGCTGATGCAAATATAGAAAATTCAGCAGAAAATTCAGCAGAGAAGAAAATATTGAGGTACTCATTAAGAGCCGATACTCCTACATTAGACCCACAAATGGCAAATGCTGTACCTACTGCAACAATAGGGGCTCAAATATTTGAAGGCTTAGTAAGAAGTTATGGTGGTGAAATTTTACCGGGGATAGCAGAAAAATGGGAAATTTCAGAGGATGGATTGACCTATACTTTTCATTTAAGAGATGCAAAGTGGAGTGATGGAAAGCCTGTAACAGCTCAGGACTTTGAATATGGGATGAAAAGATTAATGAATCCAGATACAGGAAGCCCTTATTCATTTTTAGGATACGTAATTAAAAACGCCGCTAAAGTGAATTCTAGAGAATTAGCTCTTGATGAAATGGGAGTTAAAGCTAAGGATGATAAAACTTTAATAATAGAGCTTGAAAATCCTACTGAATATTTCTTGAGTATGTTACACATGATGCAGCTTTATTCTGCAAGGGAGGATATAGTAAATAAATATGGAAAGGATTTTGCAGCAGATGCAGATAAAAATGTTTATAATGGACCATTTGTTTTAAAAGAATGGAAACACGAAGATAGATTGATCTTAGAAAAAAATCCAGACTACTGGAATGCGGATGCAATAAAACTTGATGGAGTTCAAATCATCGTAGTTCCAGAGGCAATGACCGCAGTGGCAATGTTTGAAGAAGGTTCCTTAGATTTTGTAAATGTTCCATCGGAATTACTGCCTCAATATAAAGATAAAGCTACCTATTACTTTAACGGAGCCGATGATTTTCTAAAGTTAAATATGGATGGGACATGTTTGCTAGATAATAAAAATCTTAGGCTTGCTATAAATTATGGAATCAATAGACGAGATTATGTAGATATTACGACCCAGGGAATGTATGAACCCGGAACTAGATATGTATTACCAGATGTTAGTGGAGTAAATGGAAAATATGGAGATGAATATCCTTTAGTAGCATTCCCTGAAAAAGGAGATATTCAAAGGTCAAAGGAATATCTAAATGAAGCTATGAAGGAATTGAAAATTAATAATCCGGCTGAAATAGAGATTGAATTATTGACTACTGATCAGGAAAAATCAAGAATACAAGCTGAAGTTATACAAGATCAGTTACAAACAAACTTAGGTATCAAAATCAATATAAAACAAGTACCCTATAAGCAAAGGTTACAAATGGAAGCAGAGCATAAATTCCAAATGGTATTTTCTGGATGGTGTCCAGATTATTCTGATCCTATGACTTATTTAGAACTATGGACAACAAGTTCACCCTATAATCACGGTTCCTACTCTAATAATAAATATGATGAGTTAATAAATTTTGCAAGAACAAGTACAGAGAAAGCAAAGAGAATGGATGCCTTGTTTGAAGCAGAAAAGACAATTTTAGAAGATGGTGCAATAGTACCAATGCAATTGAGAAGAGAAGCATATATCATGAATCCTAATCTTATAGGATTTAAGACATACTTTGTAGGAGTAAACTATGATTATATTTATGCTGGATTTACAGATTAGATGATAATGCTTTTAATTCTGAGTTATAGAAGACGGTGAGAACTGTCTTCTCATCTTGTAGATAAAGTCTATAAGATGACAGGCTGTCTACCAATTCGAAGTTCAAGGCGTGCTGAAATCGAGAGGCCGTAGCGTATATAGACATACGTAAGGGTTCTTGATTGAAGCGACAACGAAGAAATTCGAATTGGTAGGCAGTCTGAGAAGACGGTGAGAACTGTCTTCTATAATTCATTTAAATTTACGAGGTGATGAAATGCGGAAGTATATATTTAAAAGAATTATAATTTCTTTTTTTACAATTATAGTACTGGTAACGGCAGTATTCTTTTTAGTTAGGCTTATGCCCGGAGACCCTTTTGCAAGTGAAAAAATGACACCGGAAATAAGAGCGAATCTTGAAAAATACTATGGATTAGATAAACCGGTAATCATTCAATACTTTACCTATATTTCAAATTTACTAAGGGGTGATTTAGGTTACTCCATGAATTATGTCAATATAACAGTTAATAGTATAATAAAAGATTCATTTCCAAATTCAGCTAATCTTGGTATCCGGGCCATGGTATTTGCAGTATCCCTGGGATTAATATTTGGAATTAGAGCGGCTTTGAGCAGGGGAAAATTTCTAGATTATTTATGTATTATTATAGCAATAATTGGAACTTCAGTTCCAGATTTTATCATGGGCTCCTTGCTGCAATATTTTTTCGGAATAAAATGGGGACTGCTTCCAGTGGCCCAGTGGAAAGGTTTTAGATATACAATATTACCTTCAATAGCATTAGGATTTTACACATTAGCATTGGTATCTAGACTAATGAGGGCAAGTATGCTTGAAGTAGTTCAACAGGATTATATAAAAACAGCTAAATCAAAGGGTATATCCAAGTTCAGAATTACATCTAAGCACCAAATAAGAAATGCAATACTACCAATTATAACAGTACTTGGACCTATTACTGCATCGGTCCTTACGGGGACATTTGTTATAGAATCTATTTTTGCAATACCGGGTATGGGGAAATATTATGTGGCAGGGGTACAAACCTTAGATTACACATTGATTTTAGGAATGACAGTGTTTTATGGAACCTTTCTTGTTATTGCCAATACAATCGTAGATATATTATATGGATTTATAGATCCAAGAATAAGAATTATTGAAAAGTAGGAGTGACAAAACATATGGATACTTATAAAACTGTAGATGAAACAAAGTTTAGAGTTGTAGGAAAAAACAATGAGAAAATGGAAGAGATATCAAGACCAAACTTAACTTACTGGAAGGATGTATGGAGAAGAATAAAGAAAAATAAAGTGGCTTTTACTGGATTAATGATAATAATTATATATATTGTTTTAGCTATTGCAGGTCCATACATGGTAGATTATAAGTATACTACTACAAATGCTCAAGAAACTAATTTAACTATGTCTCAAAAACATTGGTTTGGAACGGATTCACTGGGAAGAGATTTATGGGCTAGAATATGGAATGGGGCCCGGGTATCCCTTATGATAGGGTTTACTGCAACGTTAATAAATTCCTTTTTAGGAGTGCTGGTGGGAGGCCTGTCGGGATATTACGGCGGTAAAATTGATATGGTCATCATGAGGATTATTGATGTATTATATGGTATTCCATATATAATCGTTGCAATTTTAGTTATGGTTGTATTAGGGGCAGGGGTTATGCCGTTGATAATAGCCATGATAATAGTAGGATGGATAGGTACAGCTAGATTTATTAGAGGGGAAGTAATAAGGATAAGGGAACAAGATTATGTGGCCGCGGCAAAAATTTTAGGGGTGTCGGATTTTACTATAATATATAAACATATTGTTCCTAATATCATGGGATTAATAATAACAAATTGGACAATGTCAGTACCTAATGCAATATTTTCAGAAGCTTTTCTAAGTTATATTGGACTTGGAATACAGCCCCCAGAATGTAGTTGGGGACAATTGGCAAAGGCAGGGGCACGATTATTTAAGGTTTATCCATATCAATTATTCATACCTGCTTTTTTTATAAGTACGACAATGCTTGCTCTTAATTTGCTAGGAGATGGACTAAGGGATGCCTTTGACCCCAAGTTAAGAGGATTATAAAATTAGAAATTTTATAAGGACGTGAGTTTAATGACTAATATATTGGAAGTTACAGATCTAGAATTTTCATTCAATACTTATGGTGGGGAAGTTAAAGCAGTAAGAGGAGTTTCCTTTAATGTAGAAGAAGGGGAAATAGTAGGTATAGTAGGGGAATCAGGATGTGGGAAGAGTGTAACATCCCAATGTATATTGAAACTTAATCCCGAGCCACCAGGGTTCTTTAAGAAGGGCTCCATAAGATATAAAGATGAAGAAGTAATCACAAAATCAGAAAAGGAAATGAAAGCAATTAGGGGGCTGGAAATAGGATTTATATTCCAAGATCCTATGACATCTTTGAACCCCACTATGAAAATAGGTAAGCAAATAGAAGAAGTATTTGTGGAAAGAAACCTGTATACCAAAAAAGATCTTAAGGATAAAGCTTTGGAAACCCTTAAATTGGTAGGCATATCAGACTGCGAAAAAAGATATGATCAATACCCCCACGAATTAAGTGGAGGTATGAAACAAAGGGTAATGATAGCCATAGCATTGATAGGTCGGCCCAGTCTAATTATCGCCGATGAACCCACAACCTCCTTAGATGTAACAATAGAGGCACAAATTTTAGATTTATTAAGGGATTTACAAAGTAAATTAAATACATCTGTAATTATTATTACCCATGATTTAGGAGTCATAGCAAGCTTATGTGATAGAGTTTTGGTTATGTATGGAGGCAAAATAGTTGAGTCTGGGGAATTAGATGATATATTTTATAATACAAAGCATCCCTATACGTCGGGATTATTAAATTCTATTGCTGGGCTTAATATCGAAAGAGATTATGTTTTGAAACCCATAGAGGGCACTCCTCCGGATTTATTTTCGCCTCCTATAGGATGTCCTTTTGCCCCACGCTGTGAATATGCTATGGAGATATGTTATGAACAGCTGCCAAGGGAATACGAAATAACAGACAAGCATAAAACAATGTGCTGGCTTCAACATGAATATGCTCCTAAAGTAGTCTTAGGGAGAAAAGTCAATAATACTACGATGGAATAGGGTGAAAAGATGCTTATGGGAAAAAAAACATTAGTCAAGGTTAATAACTTGAAAAAGTATTTTAAAGTAAGTAGTACGGAAACATTAAAAGCAGTAGATGATATATCCTTTGAAATATTTGAGGGCGAAACCGTTGGATTAGTAGGGGAAAGTGGTTGTGGTAAATCTACTACTGGAAGATGTCTAGTGAAGCTACATGATATTACATCAGGAGAAATATATTTTGAGGATAAGGAGATATTTAGCTATTCAAGAAAGGAAAAGCTTAACTTTTGCAAAGATGTACAAATGATTTTTCAAAATCCATATTCTTCTTTGAATCCAAGAATGACTGTAAGGGATATAATTGGAGAAGGAATAGGATTACATTCTAAATTAAAGGAAAAGGAGAAAATAAATAGAATAGAAGAACTGTTAAAGATGGTAGGATTAAATAAAGAGCATATGTCAAGATTTTCCCATGAATTTAGTGGAGGGCAGAGACAAAGAATTGGTATAGCAAGGGCATTATCAGTTAATCCTAAGTTTATTGTATGTGATGAACCGATATCTGCATTAGATGTATCCATACAAGCCCAGGTTATCAATATGTTAAAAAAATTTCAGGAAAATATGAATTTGACATATTTATTTATTGCCCATGATTTAAGTGTAGTTAAATATATATCAGATAGAGTAATTGTAATGTACTTGGGTACAATTGTGGAACAAGGAAAATCAGAAGATTTATATAAGAATCCAATGCATCCATACACAAAAGCACTACTTTCTTCCATACCTGTGGCTGATCCGAATATATCAAGGAATAGTAGCCGGATAATATTAAAGGGAGAAATTCCAAGTCCAATAAATCCTAAGGACTGTTGTAGATTTGTGGAAAGATGTTGTTTTGCTAAACCTATTTGTAAAAAAGAAAAACCTATAACTAAACATTTCGAAAATGGACATACCGTAGCATGTCATTTGTATTAATTGAGCAAATTGCATAATTACCTTCTATAAAAAATATTTACTACATGTAGTTCTAAAATCCTCAAAGCTGTACCATCAAATATGCTTATATCTTAAGTAATTAAATCAAGGATAATATTTGCATATTAGGGCTATCGGAGTAATAGTTATGCAATTTCCTCAATTATAATTTAGGGAAAATTAGGAATGAAATTCACATATAGGTAGCTTTGATTGGGGATAAATCTATTGGGAGTGAAAAGATGATAGATGAACTGATTTCTATGATGAAGGAAGAGTATATCGATGGTTTCTTTATTAGTAATCCATCTAATGTACAATATATTACTGGATATAGAGAAGAACATGTTTATGCAGTCATTACGAAAAGAGGACAATATCTTATAATAGATGGAAGATATAAAGAACTTGCAGCTATGGAATGCTTAGGCTTTGAAATTTTAGTTTGGAATGAAGATGGCAGAGGGCTAACTGAAACAATTAATGATATTGTAATAAAAGACAAAGTAAATAGATTGGGATTTGAGGCGGAATATATTACATACAAACAATTTACCGAACTGTATGATATTATAAAAGCTGAGATAACTCCAGTAATTGGACTAGTTGAGCAATTGAGAGTCATAAAAACACCAGAAGAAATATCCTATTTAAGACAAGCCTGTGATATTACTGAGCGGGCATATAATAATATATTGAATGATATTAAAGTAGGAATATCTGAAAAAGAGCTTGTGGCAAAAGCAAATTATTATCTTAGAATTGAAGGTGGAGATCCTAAAACAAGTGAAACAGTTTTCCTTTCTGGGAAACGCTCGTCCCTTATAGTGGCCTTACCTACCGATAAAAAAATTGAATATGGAGATTTTGTCCTAATTAATATTGGAGCAAGATATAAAGGTTATTTAGTGGACTTTTCAAGAACTGTTGTAGTAGGGGAACCCACTGAAAGGCAGGAGGAAATTTATTCAGTAGTACAAAAAGCCCAAATGGAGGCTATAAAAGGGATAAAGGGTGGAGTACTTGCTAAGGAACCATATTATGCGTCAAAAAAAGTTTTAGAGGAAGCGGGATACCTTAAGTATCATTATAAAAAAATGGGCCATGGAATAGGCTTATTCTTATATGAAGAACCTTTTTTATGTAAATCATCAAAAAACATTTTAGTGAAGAACAATGTCCTCACAGTTGAACCTGGAATATATATCCCCGGTTGGGGTGGAGTTAGAATTGAGGATGTAATACTAGTTACAGAAGATGGATATGAGATATTAACAAAAACTCCTAGAGACTTGATGATTTTATAGAACTTAAAAATATAAATGCGTCCTTAAGAGGACGCATTTATATCTCATAGAGAAATCTAACCAAAAGTCCAGCAACTTTATGACTCTGAGCTTTTATTTTGGCAGAATGATAATAGCCTTAAATAGGTCTCCATCAATTTCTATATTGAATTTACCATTCTGAAGTTCTACAAGGCTTCTAGCAATTGATAACCCTAGTCCACTGCCTTCGCTATTTCTAGATTCATCGCCGCGTTTAAATCGCTCCATAAGCTCATTTGCATCTATGTTGAGTTCATAGGATGATATATTTTTGATAATAATGTTTGCAGTATTATCTGAGTCAATCACATCAATGTAAACCCTAGAGTTTTTAAGGGCATATTTAAAAATATTAAACATTAGATTTTCTATTACACGCCATAAAAGTTTTCCATCTGCCTTAACAAATACCTTTTCACTTGGGTAATTAAACTTAAAGTCTAGTCCCGAAGAAGCTAGCTTATCATCTAATTCACCCATACCTTGGCTTAGTAAAGAGATGATATCAATCTTTTCTAGATTAACAGGAATATTGCCACTGGAGGCCTTTGAGGCCTCAAAAAGATCATCGGTCAAGGTTTTTAGTCTTATGGATTTCTGGTCTAATACCTCTAAGTATCTATCCGCATTTTCGGAGGCTAGACCCTCCTTTTTTAATAAATCTATATAGGTTATTATAGAGGTAAGGGGAGTCCTTATATCATGGGATACATTACTAATAAGCTCTGTCTTTAATCGTTCACTTTTAAGTTCATTGGCAACAGCTTTGTTTAATCCATCGGCTATACTATTTATATTAGAAGCAAGCTTACCAAATTCTCCGTTTTCAGACACCATTATTGTATGATGAATATTCCCATTCTTTATTTTTTCCACACCTTCTTTTATTGAATTAAAATCCTTTACTTTTTTTAGAGTTATCCATGTAGCTATACCTATAGTCGTAAAAAATACAAAGAACATAAACATAGCCGGTATGAAATCATCTATAAATAGTACAAACATAAAGGAAGCCAAGCCTGTTATCAATGGATAACCTACCATTATTAATATAGTCTTTATTCCAGTGCTTCCGCTATTAAATATTTGCTTTACCAATGTAAATAGTTTATTAAATATGTTGTAAATTAATGTATGCTTAATAAGGGTTCTATTTTTAATTTGTTTAATTAATGATATAACTAATATTAATCCAAAAGCGCCTAATATAGCTGTTATAGGAAGTATGATTTCATATATATCATTAATAAATACAAATTCCATAGCGGCAAACCATGATACTATAACACCTAAGCACAGGGCAATATTAATATCATTGTATAGCCTATCAATGATATTCAAATGAAGCTTATTATCATTAAATGATTTTCTCCCAATAACCAATATTAAGTATATAAAAGCAAGTAGTACGCCTGCTAATAAACCTGCTATTTTATATAAGGTTTCAGTAGTATTTGCTTTATTTTTTTCCCATTCTTTAATTCGGTCATTCAAAGGTTGTTTGGCAAAGGCAATATACATGGTATGGATGCCCTCTTCTAATTGTGCAGTATCATTTGTAATCCGATAGTACCTGTGATTGTTTTTAACTTCCTCAGGAAATACTATTTCTTCAGATTTATCAAATACTATATACGCAGGATGGTTTTTGAAATAATCTTTAGATTTACTTGGACTATTGGTAAATTCATTTTCACCATCGCTTACATAATATAAAATTTCATTTGAGTTTTGTAATTCTCTTAAATGTGAATTAAATGCTTTTAATTCTTTTTCTATTAATTTCTTTTTGCTTTGTAATATTTTATCAGCATCATATCTTTCAAATGTTTCATAATTTTTTTCGAGAGACCGATCAGGATTATAGTTGTTAGAATTTTCCTTAAACTCTGAGAAAAGAATTTCTTTTTGTTTTTCAAATTCTCCTCCAGTAATGGTTTTACCAGATAATATATAATCTTTACTTTTATAAACTGTAATTAATTTGGATAGATTATTAGTTAAAGAGTCTAGTCCGTCTATATATTCATAACTACGATAATAATTATCTTCAAAAACTATATCTATATTACCATTGGTTGACTCCATAAAATCTATAAACATTGCTATACCACTAGAAAAGCAAGCTATAGCTATTACAAAAACAATAAGTTTTGTTATTATTGAATGACTAAATATTCTCCACTTTATAGCCAATTCCCCACACCACCTTTAAATATTTTGGTTGCTTTGGATTTATCTCTATTTTTTCTCTTATTCTTCTAATGTGAACGGCAACTGTATTTTCTGGGTTATATGCAGGTTCATTCCAAACATTTTCATATATTTCATCTATTGAGAATACCTTTCCGGAATTTTCTGTTAGCAGCTTAAGTATTTTATACTCAAGAGGTGTCAGTTTTACTAATTCACCGTCCACAGTTACTGCTTTAGTTTCATCATTAACTATTAGTTCACCGGTTTTATAGACTCCTGTCAAAGGGGTAAAGCTACCAAGAGTTGTATATCTTCTGAGCTGAGACTTAACACGAGCCGTGAGTTCTAGTGGATTAAATGGTTTTGTAATATAGTCATCGGCACCTATATTTAGCCCCATGATTTTATCCATATCCTCGGATTTAGCAGAAAGCATTATAACTGGGATATTTTTAGTTTCTCTTATTTTATTTGTAGCCTTCATACCATCCATCTTAGGCATCATGATATCCATTATAATTAAATGAGTTTCTGTATTATCTAATATTTCTAATGCTTCTAATCCATTATGGGCCTTAAAAATGTTATAGCCTTCATTCTTTAGATATATCTCTATGGCTTCAACTATTTCCTTATCATCATCACATACAAGTATGTTCATAACGTATCACCTCTAATTTTTTTTGTAGACATATTATATCACAACCTTTCAATATGAACTCTATAAAGATAATAGCATTCACTTCTTACAAAAGGGTTCATAAAATTCTTAAGTTTTTCTTAAGGAAGTTAAATCTACATAGGGGGAGGTAGATAGGGTTTCAGTTTAAGAATAAAATATTATGATCGCAAATTTTCAAAAAAAAACAAATTGTACAAATTAATAGAAAAATATCTAAATATAAATACAATAATGAAAATATTACATCTAGATATTTATTATAAGATACATTCTAAATTAAAATAATAAATTTAGGAGGTATTTTATGAAAAACAAGTATGATTTGAAATGTATATTTTTATATCCTATAATGATAGCCATTCTTGTAAATATCTCTATAGGTACACTTAAGATAATGAAAAATCTAAATACGGCCTCGGTATTTTTACAGCAAGAAAGTAATAGCAATGTCATTTCTGTTAATAGACTAATTAAAAATGGCAATATAGTAAAAAAAATTAGAGAGGAGGAAGAGCTTGGAGAGATAATCATAGATGATGATCCCGTAAGGAATCAAAAAGAAAGATTGACTTTTTTTCGAACATTAGGTCTTTATAGTATTGGTGCCGACGTTAAGGAATTGAACACAGTATTATATTATTTAGGCTATGGAGCTAATAGGAATTCTCGAGTCTTTAGCGTACAAACAGAAAGAGCAGTTAAAGCCTTTCAGCAAGGATATCATCTGAGGATTGACGGATTTGCGGGTAAGTATACAATTAATACTTTGAATAATATACTAAAGGAGAAGCAAATAAGACTACCTGATTGCGAGCCCAGAATACAAAAAGTTCTATCAAATGATTATTGGATAGTTATTAATAAGGATGCCAATTTATTAAAGCTTTATAAGGGAAGAAAACTTATCAAAAAATATTCTGTAGCTACGGGAAAAAAGAAAGACGCTACTCCAGAGGGAAAGTTTAAAATAAAGGGGAAAACTAAGGATCCATATTGGGGTGGAGGAAGACATAAAGATCCTATAGAAGGAGGGACTCCTAAAAATCCTTTAGGGACAATGTGGTTAGGACTAGATTATGGAGGCGGTAGATGGTACGGTATTCATGGAACCAATAATCCTAGAAGCATAGGCAAGCATGTATCAAATGGTTGTATTAGAATGCATAATAGGGATGTTGAAGAACTTGGTAGAATTGTTTCAAATAATACCATAGTATTTATTGGAAATGATAAACAACTGAATAGAGATATATATAGGATTTCAAATGACAAAGGTGGGAATCATTAATTAATTCAGGTAGAAGCACTTTAGGGCTGAGCTCAAGGGATTCTCTTGAGACAGCTTTTTTTAAGGAAAAGTTTTAATCACTACCTTGTAAAACAAGATAGCTTATGTTATACTGTAATCCCAGTCAATTAACTCGGTATGGGTTAATTGACTGGGATTCATACAAGAACTATGCAATATTAAGAGGGATTAATAAGTGAGCAAATTGCATAATTACCTTCTACAAAAACTAGACCATATATATTATATAATCGTGCTAAGAAAGAGTTATGCAATTTCCTAAGGTAAGAATAATGTGTAAAGGAGTGTTAGAATGTCAAAGAAATTATATCGTTCAAGAAATGATAAAGTCCTTGCAGGAGTATGTGCTGGGCTTGCTGATTATTTTGGAATTGATACATCCATTGTGAGGATACTATGGTTTATATTTACCCTCATGGGTGGATCCGGAATAGTTGCTTATATAATATGTGCTATAGTGTTTCCTGAAGAATCAGCATATAATAGTGGACCTAGTGATGATGAATATGTGGTTGGAGCAAAAAACTATAATAAGTATGAGGAGTATTATGAACAGGAAAAAGGAGATAATGATAAGAATAGGGTACTTATAGGAGGTATTCTTATTGGTTTAGGAGCGCTGTTCTTGCTGAGAAGATATGTTTATTGGTTTGATTTTGGTAATCTATGGCCGGTTGCTTTAATTATACTTGGAGTATTTATTATACTTAGAAAAAGGGAGGGAAATTAGCTTGAAGGGTAAATCAAGTAAAGGTGGTTTAATATTAATCTGTATAGGTGTCTTTTGGCTGCTGAGTAGCTTTGGAGTTATTAACTGGTCCCTTTTTGATGTGATGTTTAAACTATGGCCATTGATGCTCATAGTAATAGGTATAAATATGGTATCTAGGTCTAAAAATTATATTAAGTATATAACATGGGGTATATTCATAGTAACGGTAATTTTATTTGGCTTTTATGGCGAATATGGATATAAAAATGATGCAAGTTTTAATATAGATTCAAATTTTGTCCAAGAAAACATTCCAGAAACTACTGCCGGGAAACTAAGGCTCCAATTAGGGGGAGGAAATCTAAGAATAAATTCAATAGCTGATAAGCTTATAATAGCAAAAGTACCTGATTCAAAGGTGAAAAAAGATATTAAATTTATTGGTAGTGACAAGTCTAAAGTAGATATAAATATTGAACAGAAAACGGATATTATCAATTTAAATAAAAAGAAAACCTATGATTATGGTTTTGATTTAAATAGTAATGTTTTATGGGATATAGATATAGATACAGGTGCCATAAATGGTACCCTAGATTTTAGCGATTTAAAGGTATCAAAGCTGGATATAGATATGGGAGTATCAAATCTTAAATTAATATTTGGAGATAACCAAAGTAATACAAAGGTTGACATTGATGGTGGAATATCAAATCTAGATATGACTATACCAGAGAATGTGGGAGTACGAGTTGATTTTGATGGAGGCATAAAAAATACTAATATTGGGGGATTAGGCTGGAGAAAAACAGGAGATTATTATGTATCCCCAAATTATGATGAAGCTGAAAAGAAGCTTGAACTTGATGTGGATATAGGAATTGGAAAATTTTACGTTAAAACAAAGTAAAGGCAAAAGGTGTTTGCCACAGGCTGCCTAAAAACCCGAATTTCTTCGTTGTTGCTTCAACCAAGAACCCTTACGTATGTCTGTATACGCTATGGCCTCTCGGTTTCAGCACGCCTCGAACTTCGGATTGTTAGGCAGCCTGCCATCTTGTTGACTTTGTCAACAATCTGAGGTAAAAGGTGTTTGCCTTTTATTTTTTTATAAGCAAAAACGATTGGAATTATGTGTGTTAATAAAGTAAAATATAGAGTATGTGTTATTTTATAAGCAAACAATATAAATTATAAATTCAAAAGGTGGTGATTAAAGTCTGGTTAATAGAGCAAATCCCATAATTACTTTCTTGAAAAAATAACTACTACATATAGGTCAAAAAGCTGCAAAGCTATATCTAAAAATAGTTAAATTAAGTATGATATCCCTATATGCAACTTAGACAAGTTAGAATTATGAAATTTTCTCAATCAATAATCGGATGAATCATTATGGAAGATTTTTTTAAACAAATTAATGGAGAAACTTGGTTGGTAGAGGATGAAAGAGATAATATGAAATTGTATTATAGACTCAAGGATATAATTTCTTCAAAAAAATCTCCTTTCCAGCAGGTAAATATAGTTGATTCCTATGATTTTGGTCGTTGCTTAGTTTTAGATGGCGTTATTCAGACCACGGAATTGGATGGATACATATATAATGAGATGATTGCACATATTCCCGTAGTTACCCATGAAGATCCTAAGAATGTATTAGTAATAGGTGGAGGAGATTGCGGAGTAGTTAATGAGTTAATCAAGTATAGAAGCATTAATAGTATAGATATGGCCGAAATAGATGAGTTAGTAGTTAAAGAATGTATTGAACATCTACCTTCTATTTCCGGTGATTGTGCAAAGGATAAAAGGGTTAATTTTGTATTTGATGATGGAATCAAATTTATCAAAGATAAAAATAAAACCTATGACATAGCAATAGTAGATTCTTCAGATCCCGTTGGGCCAGCCGAGATTCTTTTTTCAGAAGATTTTTATGTTAACTTGAAAAATTCTCTAAAGGATGATGGCATAATGGTATGTCAGAGTCAATCTCCGATTTTTCATAGGGATGTATTAAAAAAGACTAGGGATATTTTGAAAAAGCATTTTCCCATAGTAAGAACTTATAAGGCAGTTGTACCAAGTTATCCAGGGGGTATGTGGAGTTTTACCCTTGCATCATTTAAGGATGATCCATTAAATGCAGATAAGGATAAACTTGCTAAAGATACCAAATATATAAATTCTGAAGTGCTTAGGTCTTGTTTTAGTCTTCCAAAATTTATGCAGGAAAATTTTAAATAGTATTATTGTTTTCTATAATGACAGAGTGATTTTAACCCAGATTATTCATGGAGAGTTTAAAAATATGCGAGTAGTTTTGATTTCTAAGGCGTTTATTAAATTTGAAGGCATACCTAGACGGTACGTCAAGAATTTGATGAATGACTTAGAAACAAAAGGACGAAGTAGAATTTTAAATTTTCTATGAATAATCTGGGTTTATTATACTCTGTCATTTTTTTAGCTTGTTATAGGTATTAAATAAAATATTTTAGTAATTTGTGGTATAACATGTAGTAATTTCGCATATAATCCTAAAGTAGATTGTATATGGAGGTAGAAAAATGTATGAAGAATTAGTAGAAATCGTGGAAAACTTTATAAAGCTTTGTGATGAATTGCTTGAAAGCGGAAAAATAGACACTAAGCTATATGATGAATTAACAAGAAATAAATTAGAATTTCTAAATAATGTTGAAAGAGTAGGTTAAAATACTTACTCTTTTTTTATAACTGAGCAAATTGCATAATTACCTTCTACAAAAACTATCTACCATATGTAGTTCTAAAATCCCAATAGCTATACCATCAAATATGCTTATATCTTAAGCAATTAAATATAGGATGATATTCGCATATGCAATTCTGCCAAGTCAGAGTTATGCAATTTTCTCAACTATGAAAGCTATAGGAATTTAAGTAGGAGCTGTAAGATATACTATATAAACCCTATATGAATAAGGAAATTACAATGAATCAGTTTAGGCACATTCAAATAAACTAGTCATTTTACTCGTCCCTTTGATGATATAGTAATCTGGCTAGTTTATTTTTTGTATACCTCAATACTTTATATATATAGCAAAATTTTACAATGAATAAGCTTTTATTTAAAGAGAAGAATATTATATATATACGATTCATAGACATTTTAGTAAAGACATTTTGGAGGGATTTGAATGTCTAATTATAGTTACGATATAAAAATTGATAAAGATTGCTGTAAATCCGGTTACATAAGAGGCGAAATAGAAAACTATGCATGGTTTGCATTGGTTCATAGGGATGCTGTGGAAAAGGGAATTGATCCTAATGATTTAACCGCGGGGACCGGAAGAATAACAAGATTATGCTTATATAAGGATCAGACAGATTTTCTTGGCAATCCATATATGCCTTCTTTAAGTGTAAAAAGATATATTTTTGCAAATTATCATAGGGATTGGAGTGTATTTAACAAAAACTATTATGATATGGTTAAAGAATTGATAACATATTTAGAAAGAAGGTATTCATTTAAATTAGTTAAGTAAGCAAATTGCATAATTACCTTTCATGAAAACCATCTACTATATATTTTTTTAGAATCTACGAAGACATACCACATGTATTATGCAATTTTGCCAAGTTAGAATTGTGTAATTTTCAGAAGTAAGCAAATCTCAAATAAAGGAAACCATTAATAGTTGATGATATGATATGTACATTAGAAGACTTATAACATATAATAGTAGTAGGAAAAATATTGAAATTCATCAAAAAAGCATGTAAAATAATGGTGAAAATAATATTGAGGAGAAGAATATGAATCTGCCTAATTTTTTAACTACAATAAGATTTCTATTGGTACCTTTATTTGTGTATGTCTTTTTTCACGAAGGTCAAAGTAATGTTCTGTATGCAACATATATTTTTATTTTAGCCGGAGTTACAGATGTTTTAGATGGATATTTAGCTAGGAAGTATGATCTAATCACAAAATGGGGGCAAGCCATGGATCCTCTAGCGGATAAATTAATGCTTCTTACTGTGCTGATATGCTTTACAATTAAGGGATATCTACCTATTTGGGTGATTACTATTGTTGGGCTTAAAGAGATTTTAATGATTATTGGAGGACTTTTTCTTTACTACAGAAAGGATAAGGTTGTTATTCCAGCAAATAAATTTGGGAAAATGGCTACAGTAGTTTTTTATATAGCTATCCTATATATGGCCTTTAAGCTACCATATAGTATAGTGTTAATATATTTTGCAATAATATTTGCCCTATTTGCTTTGATTAAATATTTCCAAAACTTTAGAGAATTGCATAAAAAATCTTCTGATTAGGATAAATGGGGAAATATGAATATTATTAAGATGAATGGGATGGTTCTAGGCATTTTGGACTTGTATAAGTTAAAGTCTATACTAAAATCCCTATAGTTGTTCTTGACTTTTATTGATTATGTATGTATAATAATTACAAAAAATATTGAAAATCAGTGAAGAAGAGGAGTAGGAAAACAAGACATCTAGAGATGGAAACCCTTAGGCTGGAAGGTTCCCTATGATCATTGTTTCTGAAGGTAGCTTCTGAGATGCTAATTTGAAAGCTTACGTAAGTAGATTTGGTCGGGTTATTCCGTTAAAGATTTTTGAGTGTTAGTTTTTAAATGCTAAAAATAGGGTGGTACCGCGAACTAGGTCTTTTCGTCCCTTTAAGGACGAAGGGGCTTTTTTTATTTTCCTTAACAATTAAAACTTCTAGGACAGTTGCAAGATCCAAGTTGCAACTTGCAATCTGGAACTTAGAACTAAAACAGGGGGTGTGTATAGATGGATATTACTATTAGGGCTGTAAAAATGAGTGATGCTACTGATTTGAATGAGATGAGAGTTCAAGATGGAGTAAGAGAAAATACTTTAGGTCTTTTTAGTGAAACAGTCATGAACAGCGAGAATTTTTTGAAAAGTCTTGATGGGGCTTCTCACTTATTGGTGGCAGAGGTTCAAGGGAAGGTAGTAGGTGTTGCTGGACTTAATGTAATGAAGAATCCTAGAAAGAGACATTCATCTAGTCTTGCAATTAGCATAAGAAAGGAATATCAAGGACAAGGTATTGGAAGAAAGCTAATGGAAAGCTTGCTGGATTTATCAGATAATTGGTTAATGCTAATTAGGGTGGAATTAGGAGTATTAGAGGGTAATGACAGGGCTATGAATTTATACAAATCCCTTGGCTTTGAAGTAGAAGGAAAGAAGAAATATGCTACAGTTCGAGATGGCAAATATGTGGATGAGTATCTAATGGCAAGATATAATATACCAAAGCAATTCAAACAAAAATAGAATATGAGGAGTTGGTATTATGACAAAAGAAAATTTAGCAACAAAATATAATCCTAAGGAATTTGAAGATAAAATATACAATACGTGGATGGAGAATAATCTATTTAGACCTGAAATTGATTCGAAGAAGGAGCCATATACTATAGTATTGCCTCCACCAAATATTACAGGTCAGCTTCACATGGGTCATGCTTTGGACCATACATTACAGGATGTACTTATTAGATGGAAAAGAATGCAGGGCTATGCTACGCTATGGCTTCCAGGAACAGACCATGCAAGTATAGCTACTGAGGTAAAGGTTGTTGAAAAGATATATAAAGAAGAAGGCAAAACTAAGGAAGAAATAGGAAGAGATGAGTTTTTAAGAAGAGCTTGGGACTGGAAAGAGGAATATGGCAACAGAATAGTTGAGCAAATGAAGAAGCTTGGAAACTCATGCGACTGGTCCCGTGAGAGATTTACCATGGATGAGGGCTGTAATAAGGCAGTAACTGAGGTTTTCGTTAAATTATACGAAAAGGGTTATATTTACAGGGGTAATAGACTTATAAACTGGTGTCCTGACTGTAGAACTACACTGTCTGATGCTGAAGTTGAGCATGATGAGAAGCAAGGTTTTTTCTGGCATGTTAACTATCCTGTAAAGGACAGCGATGAATATATAGAAATTGCTACTACTAGACCAGAAACAATGCTTGGAGATACAGCTGTGGCTGTTCATCCTGAAGATGATAGATATAAGCATCTAATCGGAAAAACTCTTATATTACCTATAGTGAATAGAGAAATCCCTGTGATAGCCGATGAGTATGTTGAGATGGATTTTGGAACTGGAGCTGTTAAAATAACTCCTGCCCATGACCCCAATGATTTTGAGGTAGGTAATAGACATGATCTTCCACAAATCAATGTAATGAATGAAGATGCAACCATGAATGAAAATGCTGGAAAGTATGAAGGCATGGACAGATATGAGTGCAGAAAAGCCCTTGTAAAGGACTTAGAGGAGCAAGGCTATCTAGTTAAAATTAAGGAGCATGATCATAACGTTGGGGCATGTTATAGATGTAACACTGTAGTTGAGCCTATGCTTTCAGATCAATGGTTTGTTAAGATGGAGGAGTTAGCTAAGCCAGCTATTGAAGCTATTAGCAAATCGGATCTTAAATTTGTACCAGAAAGATTTAGCAAGACGTATCTTCACTGGTTAGAAAATATAAGGGACTGGTGTATATCAAGACAGCTATGGTGGGGACATAGAATACCTGCTTATTACTGTGACGATTGTGGCGAAATAATTGTTAGCAAGGATAAGCCTAATAATTGTACAAAATGTGATTCATCTAAGCTTAGACAAGATGAGGATGTATTGGATACTTGGTTTAGTTCAGCATTATGGCCGTTTTCAACATTGGGGTGGCCAGAAGAAACAGAGGATTTGAAGTATTTCTATCCAACAAACGTTTTGGTGACTGGATACGATATCATATTCTTCTGGGTTGTTAGAATGGTATTTTCAGCTTTAGAGCAAATGGAGAATGTTCCATTCGACAATGTATTTGTACATGGTTTAGTTAGAGACTCTCAAGGAAGAAAGATGAGTAAATCCTTAGGAAATGGTGTAGATCCATTGGAAGTAATAGATTCATATGGTGCCGATGCATTAAGGTTTATGCTTGCAACGGGTAATAGCCCAGGTAATGACATGAGATTTTATATGGAAAGGGTAGAAAGTTGTAGAAACTTTGCCAATAAGCTTTGGAATGCATCCAGATTTGTATTAATGAACCTGGACTCAGAAGAATTAAATAAGGAATATGAAAGAAAATTAACACTTTCTGATAAATGGATATTATCAAGGGTAAACACAGTTGCAGACGAGGTGACGAAAAACTTAGAAAAATTTGAACTTGGAATAGCAGCCAGCAAGCTTTATGATTTTATATGGAGTGAATATTGTGATTGGTATATAGAACTAGTTAAACCTAGACTGTATGGTGATGATTTTAATTCAAAGCGTACTGCACAGGATGTACTGCTTGAGGTATTAGAAAATCTATTAAAGCTACTTCATCCATTTATGCCCTTTATAACTGAGGAGATATGGGGCCATTTACCAAACAGCAAAGATTATGTGATAGTATCCGATTGGCCTAAGGCAGATCAAGGGAAAATAAAACCAGAAGAAGAAAAGAAAATGCAGCTGATAATGGATGCAATCAAAAATATTAGAAATATTAGAGCGGAAATGAATGTTGTACCATCTAGAAAGGCAAAAGTGATCGTAGTAGCTAATGAAAGTATCTATAAAATCATTGAAGAAAACAAGAGTTATCTAATAACCTTAGCAAGTGCTTCGGAAGTAGTAATTAAGATGGAAAAATCAGATATTCCTGAGGATTCAGTATCAACGGTTATTGATGGAGCAGAAATATTTATCCCCCTCGACGATCTTGTAGATTTTGAAAAAGAACTTGATAGATTAGAAAAGGAAAAAACTAAACTTGAAAAAGAGTTAGAGAGAGTTAATAAAAAGCTATCTAATCAAGGCTTTGTAAGTAAGGCGCCGGAGAAATTAATACAAGAAGAAAAGCAGAAAAAGGACAAATATCAAGAAATGTATGATAAAGTTTTAGAAAGATTAGAGTATACCAAAAATAAGTTGAAGTAGATTCATAGCCGAGCCCATGGCTCGGCTAGTATTGTTGATGGGGTCAAAATATGCTAAAGCTTGGCATATTATAGATGATTCAAAGGGGAGGAATGGATTTGAATTATAATGAAGCCTTGGATTATATACATAGTACATATAGATTTGGGAGCAAGCTTGGGCTTGAAAATATTAGAGACTTACTTGAACATTTGGGTAATCCCCATAATAGCCTTAAGGTTATTCATGTTGCTGGGACAAATGGGAAAGGATCAACTTCAACATTTATTAACCGGGTGCTTATAGAAGAAGGATATAAGGTAGGTTTGTTTACCTCTCCATATCTTGAAGAATTTACGGAAAGAATAAGGATTAATGGTGAGAATATACCTGAGGATGATTTAGCTGAGATCACTGAAATGGTTAAATCGAAAGTAGACATTATGATTAAAGAAGGCAAAAGTCATCCCACAGAGTTTGAGATAGTAACGGCAATTGCCATGCTTTACTACAAATTAAAGGAAGTTGATTATGTAGTTTTGGAGGTAGGACTTGGAGGAAGACTTGATTCAACAAATGTTATAGAAAATCCATTGGTATCGGTAATAACTCCCATAGCTTTGGATCATATACAGTATTTAGGAGATACCATTGATAAAATAGCCTATGAAAAATCAGGGATCATAAAGAACAATAGCTTCGTTGTAGCCCATCCACAGGATAAGGCAGCTATGGATACCATAAGGAATGTTTGTAATGAAAGAAAAGCTAAGTTATTAGTAGCACCTACCCAAGCCATTAAAATCCATAAATATAATGAATTTGGTATGAAATTTGATTTAGATTTACATGATGAAGGCATTTATGATTTAGAAATAGGATTATTAGGGAAATATCAAGCTAATAATGCCGTAGTAGCTTTGACGACTATTAAAGTCTTACAAAAATATCATGACATAAATATATCTGAAGTCTCAATAAGAAATGGACTTAAAAATACAAAATGGCCTGGTAGACTTGAGGTTATTAAAAAGAATCCTACTGTGATTATTGATGGTGCCCACAATATTCATGGAGCTAAGGCTTTAAAGAGGTCAATAAAGGAGATATTTGATTACGATAGGTTAATAGGAGTTATTGGAGTATTAGGAGATAAGGACGTAGATGGAATATTAAATGAGATTGTTCCATTATGCGATATAGTTATTATAACAAGACCAAATAACCCAAGGGCAATTTCACTGGATGATCTAAAGGGAAAAATTGAAGGCTTTGGGAAAGAAGTGCTTATGTATGAAGATATAAGGGAGGCTGTAGATAAATCACTGGAAATATCTATGGAGAAGGACATGGTGGTTTGTTGCGGCTCGTTATATATGATTGGAGATGTTAGAAGTAAATTAAACCCAGATTATTAATATTATTTAGTGAGCAAATTGCATAATTACCTTCTACAAAAACTATCTACCATATGTAGTCTAAAATTCTTCAAAGCCATACCATCAAATATGCTTATATCTTAAGCAATTAAATCAAGGATGATATTCGCATATTAGGTTTAGCCAAG